>JBJTHT010000049.1:0-20880 GCA_046094605.1 Actinomycetota bacterium
GGACCGGGAACAACGGCGGCGACGGCTACGTCGCGGCCCGACTGCTCCGCGCCTGGGGTTGCGCGGTCGAGGTGGCCGGGATCTTCCCGTCGGATCTCGTCGCGAGCGACCTCGGCCTCGTCGAGGCGTCGGGCGCGCGGCGCGCACAAGCGGTCCTCCGGCGTCGTCGTGGTGGTCGGCGGCTCCCGCCGCATGCCCGGCGCGGGCGCCCCGCCCACCGCGACGACCTCGACCGCGCAACCCCAGGCGCGGAGCAGTCGGGCCGCGACGTAGCCGTCGCCGCCGTTGTTCCCGGTCCCGCACGCCACCACGACGCGGCGGCCGTAGCGGCCGCCCGCCAGGGCGAGCGCCGCCCGCGCGACGGCGTCCCCGGCGCGCTCCATCAGGGCGGCGGGCTCGACGCCGCGGGCGGACGGCGCGGCTTCGAGCGCCGCCGCCTCCGCCGGGGAGAGGATCGGCTTCACGGGCGCACCGCGACGGCGAACGCGACGGCGTTCGTGCGCTCGTGCGTGAAGGTGACGAGCACCTCGCTCACGCCGAGCGAGGTGGCCCGGGCCAGCGCGTTGCCGGCGAGGCGGATCGCCGGCGCGCCGGAGGGCGCGCGCACGACGCTGATGTCCTTCCAGCCGCGGTCGCGGTAGCCCCCGAGGGCCTTGATCACGGCCTCGCGGGCGGCGAAGCGACCCGCGTAGGACTCGGCCGGACGCGCCTTGCCGTCGCAGTAGGCGCGTTCCTCGTCGGTGAAGACGCGCTCGCGCATCGTGGGATGGCGCGCGAGGGCGCGTTCCATCCGATCGATCTCGCAGATGTCGACGCCGAGCCCGACGATGTCCACCCGGGAAGGGTAGCCGGGGGGGTCCCCCGCCTACTCGACCGTGACGCTCTTGGCCAGGTTCCGCGGTCGGTCCACGTCGCAGCCGCGCGCGAGGGCCGCGTGGTACGCGAGGAGCTGGAGCGGCGGCGCGACGACCACCGGGGAGAGGAGGTCGGGGACCGCGGGCACCTCGAGCACCGCGTCGGCGAGGTCGTCGAGGCGCCGCTCCCCCGCCGACACCACGGCGATCACGCGGGCGCCGCGCGCGCGCACCTCCTGGACGTTGGAGATCACCTTGCCGAGCACCGGCGAGGACGTCGCGATGGCGACGACGGGGAGCCCCGGTTCCACGAGCGCGATGGGCCCGTGCTTCAGTTCCCCGGCCGCGTAGCCCTCGGCGTGGAGGTACGAGACCTCCTTCAGCTTGAGCGCGCCCTCGAGGGCGGAGGGGAACCCGACGTGGCGGCCCAGGTAGAAGACGTCGCGCGCGTCGCGCAGCGACGCCGCGATCTCCCGCACGGCCGGTTCCAGCGCGATGCTCCGCTCGATCGCCTCGGGGAGCCGCGCGAGGTCACCGAGCACGGCGCGGATCGCGGTCGCGTCCATCGCGCCGCGCGCCTGCGCGAGGTAGAGCGAGACGAGGTGCAGCGCGACCATCTGCGTCGCGAACGTCTTCGTGGAGGCGACGCTCACCTCGGGTCCGGCGTGGGTGTAGAGCACGGCGTCGGCCTCGCGCGCGAGCGAGGACCCGACGGTGTTCGTGACGGCGAGCACCCGCGACCCCTGCTCGCGCGCGTGGCGGGCCGCCTCGAGCGTGTCGATCGTCTCGCCGGACTGCGAGACGGCGATCGTGAGCGTGTCGGGACCCAAAACCGGGTCGCGGTAGCGGAACTCCGAGGCGATGTCGATCTCGACGGGCACGCGGGTCCGCGGTTCGATCGCGTACTTGCCGACGAGGCCGGCGTGGTAGGCGGTCCCGCACGCGACGACGAACACGGACCGGATGCCGCGGAGCGCCTCGGGATCCACCGCCATCGCGTCGAGGACGAGCGCGCCACCCTCCACGCGTCCCGCGAGCGTGTCGCGAACCGCGGCCGGCTGCTCGTCGATCTCCTTGCGCATGAAGTGGTCGTAGCCGCCCTTCTGCGCGCGGGCGACGTCCCAGGTGACCTCGGTCGGTTCCAGCGGGAGGGGCTTCCCCGCGAGGTCGGTCAGGCGCACGCCGTCCGCCCGCACCTCGGCCACCGTCCCCTCCGCGAGCGGCACGACGCGGCGGGTGCGTTCCAGGAGCACGGCGATGTCGGAGGCGAGCAGGTTCTCGCCGGACCCGAGGCCCACGACGAGCGGCGACGAGATGCGCACCCCGACGAGCACCTCCGGCTCGTCGGCGGCGAGGACGACGAGGGCGTAGGCGCCCTCCAGGGAACCGACCACCGCGCGCACCCGGTCTGCGACGGGGCCGGTCGCGTCCTCGAGGAGATGCGCGACCACTTCGGTGTCGGTCTGCGACGCGAACCGGTGGCCCTTCCGCTCGAGATCGGCGCGCAACGTCGCGTGGTTCTCGACGATGCCGTTGTGGATCACGGCGATCCGCCCGGTGCAGTCGAGGTGCGGGTGCGCGTTCTCGTCGGTCGGCGCGCCGTGCGTCGCCCAGCGCGTGTGGCCCATCCCCGCGTGACCCGCAGGACGCGCCGCGCCGATCGCGGCCTCGAGGTCGGCGACGCGGCCCGCGCGGCGCACGACGGTGAGCCCGCCGTCGGCGACGGCCACCCCCGCCGAGTCGTAGCCGCGGTACTCGAGCCGCTCGAGCCCGTCGAGGACGATGGGGAGCGCCTCGTCGGGGCCGACGTAGCCGACGATGCCGCACACGCAGCGACCCTAGCAGTCCGCCGCGCGACGGCTCAGGCGCAGGTCGCGCGCACGACGTCGGCGATCGCGGTGGCGCTGCGCCGCGCGTCGTCGGCCGACCGCGCCTCCACCATCACGCGCACGAGGTCCTCGGTGCCCGACGCGCGGACGAGGACGCGTCCCGCGTCGCCGAGCGCATCCTCCGCCGCGCGCACCGCCGCCCACACCGCGTCGGTGCCCGCGAGGCGCGCGCGGTCGACCACGGGGACGTTGATCAGGACCTGCGGGAACCGCGTCATCGCCGCGGCGAGCCCCGCCACGCCGCCGCCCCGGCGCACCGCGAGCGAGAGGAACCGCACCGCCGTGAGCAGGCCGTCGCCCGTCGGCGACTGGTCGAGGAAGATGACGTGGCCGGACTGCTCCCCGCCGAGCCGCGCCCCCTCGGCCAGCATCGCCTCGAGCACGTACCGGTCGCCCACCTGCGTCTCGACGACGCGGATGCCCGCCTCGCGCATCGCCAGGCGGAATCCGAGGTTCGCCATCACGGTGGTCACCACGGTGTCGCCGGGGAGCCGTCCCCCGTCGCGCATCCCGAGGGCGCAGGCGGCGAGGACCTGGTCGCCGTCGATCACCGTGCCCGCGGCGTCGGCGAAGAGCGCGCGGTCCGCGTCGCCGTCGAAGGCCACCCCCGCATCGGCGCCGCGGCGCACGACCTCGGCGGCGACGACGTCCGGGTGCAGCGCGCCGCATCCCTCGTTGATGTTGGTCCCGTCCGGGGCGTCGTGGATCGCGACGACGTCGGCGCCCAGGTCGCGCAGCACCATCGGCGCCACGTGCGAGGCCGCGCCGTTCGCGCAGTCCACGACGAGGCGCAGTCCGGTGAGCGGCGCCTCGGCGCACGCGGCGACGTGGTCCGCGTAGGTCGCCTCCGCGTCGGGGAACGGGAGCACGGCACCCGGGACGTCCGCGGGGTCCGCCGCCATCGCTTCCTCGATCGCCGCCTCGGTCGCGTCCGGGAGCTTCGTGCCGCCGGGGCCGAAGAACTTGATGCCGTTGTACGCGGGCGGGTTGTGCGATGCCGAGATGACGACCCCGGCGGCGGCGCGCAGGGCCGCCGTGTGGAACGCGATCGCCGGCGTCGGCTCCACGCCGACGAGGAGCACGTCGGCACCGCCGGAGCGCGCCCCGTCCGCGAACGCGGCCTCGAGCGCCGGGCCGGATCCGCGCGTGTCGCGCCCGATCACGAACCGGGGGCGCTCGGCGCCGTCTTCCCCCCGCCCGCGCGCGGCCGCGGCGCCGCGCGCCCCCGCGAGTTCGTCGGTCAGGTCGCGGCCGTAGACGCCGCGGACGCCGTCGGTTCCGAAGAGTCGGCCCACGCGCAGAGGCTAGCCCATCGCCCGGCGCGCTCCGCCCGTAGCATCGGGGCGATGGACCGCTTCGTCGTCGCGCTCTCGACGGGTTCCCTGCCGCACGCGCTCGCCGCGCGGGCGCGGCTCGAGGACGAGGGCATCCCGGTGCTGATGAAGGGCGAGGGCGACGGCCCCTACCGGATGGGACCCGTGCACCTGCTGGTGCCCGAGGGCCTGATCGTGCAGGCGCGTCTCGTCCTGGAGGACGTCGACTAGCGCTTCGTGTACTGCGGCGCCTTGCGGGCCTTCTTGAGGCCGTACTTGCGGCGCTCCTTCTCGCGGGCGTCCCGGGAGAGGAACCCCTCCTTCTTGAGGGCGCCGCGGACGGTGGGGTCGATCTCGAGGAGCGCGCGGGAGATGCCCAGGCGCAGCGCGCCGGCCTGCCCGCTCGTGCCGCCGCCCTCGAGGGAGGCCACGACGTCGAGGTCCTTCTCGCGACCGACGAGGCGCAGCGGCGCGGAGACGATCATGCGGTGCGCGCGCGTCGGGAAGTACTCGTCGAGGGGCTTGCCGTTCACGGTGCACGCGCCGGAGCCCGGCATGAGCCGCACGCGCGCGATCGCCTCCTTGCGACGACCCGTCGAGATCGGCAGTTGCACGCCCTTGGCCACCTACGCCCCCTTGCGCTTCGCGGTCGACTTCTTCGCGGCCGGCTTCTTGGCCGTGGACTTCTTGGCGGTCGCGGCCTTGGCCGCGGACTTCTTCGCGGCGGCGGCCTTCTTCGCCGGCGCCGGCTTCGCGGCGGCGGGCTTCTTCGCGGCGGCGACCTTCTTGGCCGGCGCGGGCTTCGCGGCGGCGGCGGGACGGCGCGCGGCGGGCGCCGCGGGCTTCGCGGCGGCGGGCTTGGACGCGGGCGCGGTCGGCGCCGGGCGCGTCGGCAGGCCGCCCCACACGGGCATCTGCCCGGCGGCGAGCGGCTGCGGCTTCTGCGCGGCGTGCGGGTGCGTCGGACCGTCGTAGACCTGGAGCTTCGAGAGCATCTGGCGGCCGAGCGAGTTCTTCGGCAGCATCCCGCGGATCGCCTTCTCCACCGCGCGGCTCGGCCGCTCGGCGAGGAGGGTCGTGTAGCTCGTCGCGGTGATGCCGCCCGGGTAGCCCGAGTGGCGGTAGGCGATCTTCTTCGACGCCTTGTCACCGGTGAGCACGATGCCCTTCGCGTTCACGACGATCACGTGGTCGCCGGTGTCCGCGTGCGGGGCGAAGATCGGCTTGTGCTTCCCGCGCAGGATCGAGGCCGCCTGCGAGGCGAGACGGCCGAGCACGACGCCGTCGGCGTCCAGGACGAACCAACGACGCTCGATGTCGCGCGGGCGCGGTGTGTAGGTCTTCATGAGAAGGGTTCGGCCGGGGAACGGCCGGAGGGAGAGGCTACCCGCGGGCACGGGCGGCCGTCAAAGGACGGCGGCCGTAGACGACCCGTTCGAGGGTGAGCCCGTGCGCGGGGGCCGGCCCGGGGGTCCGGGAGCGGTCCCCGGCGGCGAGGATCCCGGCGACCGCCTCGGGGGCCACCCGCCCCCGGCCGACCTCGACGAGCATCCGGACGAGGCTCCTGACCATCTGGTGCAGGAACGCGTTGGCGCGGGCCCCGATCTCGATCCCCTCGGGCGTCCGCCGGACCGAGAGGACCTCCAGACGGCGGACGGTGCCCCCCGACGGCGGTCGCCGACAGAACGCGGCGAAGTCATGCTCCCCCACGAGGAGCGCGGCGGCGGCGCGCATGCGGACCACCGAGAGGTCCTCCGGCAGGTGCCACGCGTAGCCGTGCCCGAACGGATCCGGCGCGACCGCGGTGCGGATCCGGTAGCGGTACTCGCGCGCGGTCGCCGAGAAGCGCGCGTGGAAGTCGTCGGGGGCGAAGCGCGCGGCGACCGCGATCGCGGGGCCCAGCATCCCGTTCAGGGCGCGGGCCAGGTCGTCGGGATCCGCGACGGGACCGCGGAACGACGCCACCTGACCCCGGGCGTGCACGCCCGCGTCGGTGCGTCCCGCGACGACGACGGCGACCGGTTCCCGGAGCGCGCGCGCGAGCGCCGTCTCGAGGTCGCCCTGGACGGTGCGCAGGCCCGCCTGTCGGGCCCAGCCGTGGAAGCCGGCGCCGTCGTAGGCGAGGTCGAGTCGGACGGTGCGGGGCGGGACCGGGGCGGGTTCCCGCCCGGTCACGTCACTCCTCGCCGACGAGCTCGATCCGCGCCATCGGCGCGGAGTCGCCCAGGCGCGGCCCCAGCTTCAGGATGCGCGTGTAGCCGCCCTGGCGCTCGGCGAACCGGGGACCGATCTCCGCGAAGAGCTTGTGCACGACGTCCCGGTCGGTGATGACCTTGAGCACCTCGCGACGCGCGGCGAGATCCCCGCGCTTGGCGAACGTGATCAGCTTCTCGGCGTACGGCCGCACCGCCTTGGCCTTCGCCTCGGTCGTGTTCACCTTCTCGTGCGTGAACAGCTGCGCGGCGAGCGTGGCGAGGATCTGGCGCTGGTGCGCCGGACCGGTGCCGAGACGGGGACCCTTCGTCGGGCGCGCCACCTAGGCCTCCCGCAGGCCGAGCCCGAGTTCCTCGAGCTTGGCCTTGACCTCGTCGATGGACTTCTCGCCGAAGTTGCGGATCTCCTGGAGCTCCGTCTCCGACTTCTTCACGAGGTCACCGACGGTGTCGATGCCCTCGCGCTTGAGGCAGTTGTACGAGCGCACCGAGAGGTTCAGTTCCTCGACGGTGATCGCGTGGTCCGACGGGGCCGACGAGTCGGCGGCCTCGCGGACGGAGACGCTCGCGGCCTCGGCGAGGTCACCGAACAGCGTCACGAGGTCGAGCAGCGTGCCACCCGCCGAGGCGAGCGCCTCGCGGGGGGACACCGCGCCGTTCGTCTCGACGTCGAGGACGAGGCGGTCGCGGTCGGTCATCTGCTCGACGCGCGTGTTCTCCACCGTGTAGGTGACCTTGCGCACGGGCGAGAAGATCGAGTCGACCGGGATCACGCCGATCGGGTCACGGGCCTTCTTGTTGCGCTCCGCGGTCCGGTAGCCGACGCCGCGCTCGACGGTCATCTCGATCTCGAGGGAACCGCCCTTGCCCACGGTCGCGATGTGCAGGTCGGGGTTCAGGATCTCGATGCCGGCCGGCGGGGCGATGTCGCCCGCGGTCGCAGCGCCCGGGCCCTTGGCCTTGAGGTACATCGTGGTGGGCTCATCGACGTCGGAACGGAGCACGAGCCCCTTGAGGTTCAGGATGATGTCGGTCACGTCCTCCGTGACCGAGGGCACCGTCGAGAACTCGTGGAGCACGCCCTCGATGCGCACCGAGGAGACGGCCGCGCCGGGGATGGACGAGAGCAGCGTCCGGCGCAGCGAGTTCCCGAGCGTGTAGCCGAAGCCGGGCTCGAGGGGCTCGACGACGAACCGCGCGCGGTTCGTGCCGACGGACTTTTCCTGGATCTGGGGCCTCGCGACGATGAACACGTTCCTGCCTCCTCCCACGGGGGATCAACCGGTCCTGCCCCGCGGCTCGTGGCCCTCGCGGGCCGGACCGACGCGCTTAGACGCGCCGGCGCTTCTTCGGCCGGCACCCGTTGTGGGGCACCGGCGTCACGTCCTGGATCGCCGCCACCTCGAGGCCGGAGGCCGCGAGGGAGCGGATGGCGGTCTCGCGGCCGGAGCCGGGACCCTTCACGAACACGTCCACCTTCTGGAGGCCGTGCTCCTGGGCGCGCCGCGCGGCGGCCTCGGCCGCGAGCTGCGCGGCGAAGGGCGTCGACTTGCGGGACCCCTTGAACCCCACGTTCCCCGAGCTCGCCCAGGAGATCGTGTTCCCCTGGAGGTCGGTGATCGTGACGATGGTGTTGTTGAAGGTCGACTGGATGTGCGCCTGCCCGTGCACGACGTGCTTCTTCTCCTTGCGACGGGTCTTCTTCGCCTTCGGCTGCGCCATGGTCGCCCTCCCCTACTTCTTCGTGGCCTGCTTCTTGCCGGCCACGGTCTTCCGCGGGCCCTTGCGGGTCCGCGCGTTGGTGTGGGTCCGCTGACCCCGGACGGGGAGGCCACGGCGGTGCCGAGCACCCTGGTAGCTCCCGATCTCGATCTTCCGCTTGATGTCCTGCGCCACATCGCGACGGAGGTCGCCCTCGACCTTGAACGTGCGGTCGATGAACTCGCGGATCCGCGAGACCTCCTCCTCGGACAGGTCGCGTACGCGCGTCGCGGCGGCGATCTGGGTGTGCTTCACGATCTGGGCGGCACGGGTGGGGCCGATGCCGTAGATGTACTGCAGGCCGATCTCGACGCGCTTGTCGCGCGGGAGGTCGACGCCGGCGATTCGGGCCACGGTGGTCCTCCTACCCCTGCCGCTGCTTGTGACGAGGGTTCGTGCAGATGACGCGGACGACGCCGTGACGGCGGATGGTCTTGCACTTCTCGCACATCTTCTTCACGGACGGTCGCACCTTCATCGGAACCTCGCTACTTGTAGCGGTACACGATCCTGCCGCGCGTCAGGTCGTAGGGCGAGAGTTCGACGAGGACTCGATCCCCGGGGAGGATCCGGATGTAGTTCATCCGCATCTTCCCGGAGATGTGTGCCAGAACCGTGTGGTCGTTCTCGAGCTTCACGCGGAACATCGCGTTGGGGAGCGGTTCCGTCACCGTTCCCTCGACCTCGATCGCGTCCTTCTTCGGCGAAATCCTGGCGTCCTCTCCGAACCACGCACGACGACCCGTCACGGACGGGCCGGATCCGCCCCCGGTCGGAGGCGGACGCACAGTATAGGAGGCCTCCGCGAGCGCCGTCACCCGGCCCGGCCGCGGGCCGGTCGGGCCCCTGACCTGCGGGAACGCCGCTCAGGACCGGGCCGTCAGGACCTCGTGGCCGTCCTCGGTCACGGCGATCGTGTGCTCGAAGTGGGCCGAGAGGGACCCGTCGGCGGTCACGACGGTCCAGTCGTCGGCCAGCAGACGCGTCTCCCAGCCCCCCAGGTTGACCATCGGTTCGACGGCGATGACGAGCCCGGGTCGCAGCACCGGGCCGCGGCCCGCGGGACCGAAATTGGGGATGTGCGGGTCCTCGTGGAGCTTGCGCCCGATGCCGTGGCCCACGTACTCGCGCACGACCTGGAACCCCGCCGCCTTCGCGACACCCTCGACGGCGTGCGAGATGTCCGTCAGGTGCGCGCCCGGGCGGATCTGCGCGATGCCGGCGGCGAGCGCCTCCTCGGTGGCGCGCACGAGGCGCACGGCCTCCTCGGACGGTGGTTCCCCGACGAAGACGGTCACCGCGGAGTCCGAGTGGAACCCCTCCCAGATGCATCCGAAGTCCAGCGACAGGACATCGCCCTCCTTGAGCTTCCGTCGCTTCGACGGGATGCCGTGCACGATCTCGTCGTTCAGCGAAGCGCAGATCGTCGCCGGGAACCCGTGGTAGCCCTTGAACGACGGGATCGCGCCCTGCTCGCGGATGTGCGCCTCCGCGACCGCGTCGAGGTCGGCGGTGGATCTCCCCGGTGCGACGGCCGCGAGGACGCGGTCGATCGTCGCAGCGATGATCGTCCCCGAGCGCCGCATCTTCGCGACCTCATCGGGGGTCTTGTAGACGATCACGTGAGCTCGCGCAGGTCGGCGATGGCCTCGATCGTGCGGTCCGCGACGACCTCCTCAGCCGCCTCGGCGTCGATGTCGCGCAGGAGCCCGCGCTCCCAGAAGTAGAGGACGAGCGGCTGCGTCTGCGCGTGGTAGATCTCGAGCCGCCGCACGACCGTCGACTCGTCGTCATCGGCGCGCGGCACGAGGTCGCTCCGGCAGATGTCGCAGTGGCCCGACTCGCGCGGGGGCTTGGAATCCAGGTTGTAGGAACGCTTGCACCCCGGACAGACGAGGCGGCCCATCAGCCGCTTCACGGCCACGGCGTCGGAGATCTTGAAGTTGAGCACCGCCGAGAGCGGTCGCCCACCCTCCGCGAGGGATCGCTCGAGGTCGCTCGCCTGGGCGATCGTCCGCGGGAACCCGTCGAGGATGAACCCCTCGCGCGCGTCGTCCTCGTCGAGGCGCGCGAGGACCATGCGGGTCGTGATCTCGTCGGGGACGAACTCGCCGCGGTCGACGTAGCGCTGCGCCTGCTGGCCGAGGTCGGTGCCGCGCGCGATCTGGTCGCGGAAGATGTCACCGGTCGCGACGATCGCGAGGCCGTAGCGGTCCGCGAGCCGACGGGCCTGCGTCCCCTTCCCCGCGCCGGGGGGGCCGAGCAGGATGATGCGCATGGCGCCCCGCTACTCGAGGAAGCCCTCGTAGTGACGCATGAGCAGCTGCGACTCGAGCTGCTTCATGGTCTCGAGGGCGACGCCGACGGTGATGAGGAGCGAGGTCCCACCGAAGGGGAACTGCTGGATCACCCAGACGGCGAGGACGATCGTCGGCAGCAGCGCGATGGCCGCGAGGAAGAGCGAGCCCGGGAGGGTGATGCGGACCAGGACGTCGTTCAGGTAGTCCGAGGTCGGCTGGCCGGGACGGATGCCGGGGATGAAGCCGCCGTACTTGCGCAGGCTGTCGGCGGTGTCCACCGGGTTGAACGCGATCGCCGTGTAGAAGTACGCGAAGAACACGATCAGGAGCCCGAACACGCCCATGTAGACGAGGCTCCGCTGGTTCGTGAGGAAGTCGTTCACGACCGTCTGGAACCAGCCCGCGTGGTACACGCTGGCGACGAGCGTCGGGAAGTAGAGCACCGAGCTCGCGAAGATGATCGGGATGACGCCGGCCTGGTTCACCTTGAGCGGGATGTAGGTGCTCCCCCCCGTGGTCATGCGGCGGCCGACCACCCGCTTGGCGTACTGGACGGGGATCCGCCGCTGCCCCTGCTCGATGTAGATGACCGCCACGATGATGAGGAGGCCGATCAGGAGGATCACGCCGAACTTGAGGCTGCCCGCGCTCTTGAAGATCGCGCGGCCCTCCTGCGGGAGGCGCGAGATGACGCTCGAGAAGATGAGGACCGACATCCCGTTCCCGATACCGCGCTGCGTGATGAGCTCGCCCATCCACATGATCGTGGCGGTGCCCGCCGTCATGACGAGGACGATGAGCGCGATGTTGGGGGCCGTGAACGTCCCCGAGGGGAAGATGTCGACGCCGCCCAGCTGGTCCGAGCGGGAGTGGAACAGGAACACGAGGCCGGTGGACTGCAGCAGGGCGAGGACGACGGTGACGTAGCGGGTCGTCTGGTTGATCTTCTTGACGCCCGACTCACCCTCCTTCTGCCAGCGTTCCAGCTTCGGGATCACCACGGTGAGCAGCTGCATGATGATCGAGCTCGTGATGTAGGGCATGATGCCGAGCCCGAAGATCGCCATGCGGGTGAGCGCGCCGCCCGAGAACAGGTCGATGAAGTTGAGGAACCCGCCCTGGCCCTGCGCCTCGAGCGCGCTCTGGAGGCGGCCGATGTCCACGACGGGGACCGGGACGTGCGACCCGAGCCGGTACACCGCGATCAGGAACAGCGTGAAGAGGATCTTGTTCCGGAGGTCCGGAACCTTGAACGCGTTGACGAAGGCCCTCAGCACGAGACGGCCATCCTACTCCGCGACGACTTCCGCCCTGCCGCCGGCCGCCTCGATCTTCGTGCGGGCGGCCTCGGAGAAGGCGTGGGCACGCACGGTCATCGCACGGCCGATCTCGCCACGGGCGAGCACCTTCACGGGGCGACCCTTGCGGACGAGGCCCCGGGCGAGCAGGGCCGCCGGGTCGGCGTCCCCCGTCGGGAAGGCCTTCGCGATGTCCTCGACGTTCACGGCGGCGTACTCGACGCGCGTCGGGTTCGCGAACCCCTTGAGCTTGGGGATGCGGCGGATCAGCGGCATCTGCCCACCCTCGAAGCCGACCTGCGGCGTGTGGCGCGCGCCCCATCCCTTCGACCCGCGGCCGGCGGTCTTGCCGCCCTTGCCCGCGCGGCCGCGACCCACACGGGTGCGGGCCTTCTTCGCGCCCTCGGCGGGCTTCAGGTGGTGGAGCTTCACTTGGCGACCTCCTCGACGCGGACGAGGTGCTGCACCTTCGCGATCATGCCCCGGATCTCCGGCCGGTCGTCCTTGACGACGGAGTCGTTGATCCGGTGCAGGCCGAGCCGGCGCACCGTGTCCTTCTGATCCTTCGGGCGGTCGACGACCGACCGGATCTGGGTCACGCGCAGCTTGCTCACGAGCCCGCCCCGTCCTGGGTCGCCATGTCGCCGTAGACCTCCTTGAGGGCCGCGGCCCGCTTGCCCTGGAGCGCGACCTGCGCCGCGGCCACCGCCTCGATCATCGGGCGGGGCGCGACCTGGTGGACCTTGCGGCCGCGGAGCGCGGCGACCTGCTCGGGACGGCGCAGCGCCTTGAGCCCCGCGACGGCCGCCTTGACGATGTTGATCGAGTTCGAGGAGCCGAGCGACTTCGAGAGGATGTCCTTGATGCCGGCGCACTCGACCAGCGCGCGCACCGGACCACCGGCGATGACGCCGGTCCCCGGCGCCGCCGGCTTGAGGAGCACCCGGCCCGCGCCGTCCTCCCCGATGATCTGGTGCGGGATCGTGGTGCCCATCATCGGCACCTCGAACATCTTGCGCTTGGCCTCCTCGACGCCCTTGGCGATGGCCGCCGGGACCTCACGGGCCTTGCCGTAGCCCAGCCCGATCCGTCCGGCGCCGTCGCCCACGACGACGAGGGCCGCGAACGTGAACCGACGACCACCCTGCACGACCTTGTTGGTGCGGTTGATCGAGATCACCCGCTCCTCGTAGATGCTCTTCTCGCCCTGCGTGTCGTAGCGCCGCATCAGATCTGGAGTCCCTTCTCCCGCGCGCCCTCGGCGATCGCCGCGACGCGTCCGTGGTAGAGCCGTCCACCGCGGTCGAAGACCGCCGCGGCGATGCCCGCCTTCGACGCGCGCTCCGCGAGGAGGGCGCCGACCGCCTTGGCCGTCGCGACCTTCCCGCCGTCGGCGCCCGAGACCTCCCGGTCCGAGGCGGCGGCGAGCGTTCGCGCCGTGGCGTCGTCGATCAGCTGCGCGTAGACGTGCCGGTTCGAGCGGTACACGGCCAGGCGCGGACGCTCGGCCGTTCCCGTGATCTTCTTGCGGACGCGCCGGTGGCGGCGGACGACCGCGGCGTGCTTCGTGGCGACGTCGCTCATGCCCCGGCCCCCTTCGCGGCCTTGCCCGCCTTCTTGCGGACCTGCTCGTCCTCGTAGCGGATCCCCTTGCCCTTGTAGGGCTCGGGCTTGCGGATGCTGCGGATGTTGGCCGCGACCTGACCGACGCGCTCCTTGTCGGCGCCGCGGACGATCAGCTGCGTGGGGTTCGGTGCCTCGAACTGGATGCCCTCCGGGGCGGCGACGAGGACCGGGTGGGAGAAGCCCACCTGGATCTCGAGAGCCGTGCCCTTCATCGCCGCGCGGTACCCGACGCCCACGAGGGACAGCCGCTTCTCGTAGCCCTTCGTCACGCCCTCGACCATGTTGGCCACGAGCGTGCGCGTGAGGCCGTGGAGCCCACGGTGGAACCCCTCGTCGCTCGGCCGCTCGACGCGGAGCTCGGCGCCGTCGACGACGACGCGGATCTCCGGGTGCAGGCGACGGGACAGGGTCCCCTTCGGGCCCTTCACGGTCACCACGTGGTCGTCGCCGAGGGCGACCTCGACCCCGCTCGGGATGGTCACGGGCTGACGTCCGATCCGACTCATCGCAGCATCACCACACGTGGGCGAGGATCTCGCCACCGATGCCCTTACGGGCGGCATCCTTGTCCGTCATGACGCCCTGCGACGTCGACACGATCGCGATCCCGAGGCCCCCGAGCACGCGCGGGAGGTTCGCCCGCTGCGTGTAGACCCGGCGGCCGGGCTTGGAGATCCGGCGAAGCCCCGTGATGACGCGGGCGCGCTTCGGCCCGTAGCGGAGCTGCACCTTGAAGGCCGACTCGATGCCCTCGCCGGCGCGCTCGTACCCGTCGATGAACCCCTCGGTCGCGAGGATGCGCAGGATCGCCTCGTTCATCTTCGACACCGGCACGAGGAGTTCCTCCTTCGCGGCCGTGTTGGCATTGCGGATCCGCGAGAGCAGGTCCCCGATCGGGTCGTTCACGTTGGTCGCGAGCCTCACCACGATGCCTTCGTCACCCCCGGCAGTTCGCCCGCGTGGGCGAGTTCGCGGAAGCACAGGCGGCACAGCATGAACCGGCGGTAGACCGACCGGGCGCGGCCGCACCGCTGGCACCGCGTGTACGCACGCACGCCGAACTTCGGCTGCTTGCGCTGCTTCTCCTTGAGCGCCTTCTTCGCCATGTCCGTTCCCCCTACGACGCCGCCGCCGCCGACGCCTGCCGCTCGAACGGGAACCCGAGCGCGATCAGGAGCCGGCGACCCGCGTCGTCGGTCTGGGCCGTCGTGACCACCGTGATGTCCATCCCCCGGACCTTCGCCACCTTGTCGTAGTCGATCTCCGGGAAGATCAGCTGTTCCGTGAGGCCGAGCGTGTAGTTCCCGTGGCCGTCGAACGCACGCCCGTCGAGGCCGCGGAAGTCGCGGATGCGCGGGATCGCGATCGCGACGAGCCGGTCGATGAACTCCCACATCCGGTCGCCGCGCAGCGTCACCTTCGCGCCGATCGCCTGGCCCTCACGGAGCTTGAACCCGGCGACGGACTTGCGCGCCTTGGTGACGACGGGGCGCTGGCCCGTGATGATCGTGAGGTCGGCGACGGCGGCCTCCAGGAGGCGCGCGTCCTTCATCGAGTCGCCGATCCCCATGTTGATGACGACCTTCTCGAGGCCGGGGACCTGCATCACGTTGGCCAGGGCGAGGTCCCGCATGAGCGCCGGGACGACCTCCTCGCGGTAGCGGGCCTTGAGTCGCGGCGTCACAGCTCACCTCCGCACTTGCGGCACACGCGCTGCTTCGACCCGTCCGCGCCCACCTCGTGGCCGACCCGGGTGGGCCGGTCGCAGGCCTTGCACAGGAGCTGGACGTTCGAGATGTCGATGAAGAGCTCCGTGTCGATGATGCCGCCCTGCTGGAGCTGGCTGCCGCCCGACGCGCGCTTGCCCGCGGTGCGCGTGTGCTTCTTGGCCATCGCGGCACCCTCGACCATCACACGGCCACGGGTCGGGTCGACGCGGATCACGCGGCCCGTGTGCCCCCGGCTCTTGCCGGCCATCACGCGCACGGTGTCGTCCCTGCGGATGTCGACGCCGGGCATCAGAGCACCTCCGGGGCGAGCGAGACGATCTTCATGAAGCGCTTCTCGCGGAGCTCGCGGGCGACCGGGCCGAAGATGCGGGTGCCGCGGGGGTTCCGCTGCTCGTTGATGAGGACCACGGCGTTGTCGTCGAAGCGGATGTAGGAGCCGTCCGGCCGGCGGCGCTCCTTGGCGACGCGCACGACGACGGCCTTCACGACCTCGCCCTTCTTGACGCCGCCGCCCGGGAGGGCGTCCTTGACGGAGCCCACGATGATGTCGCCGAGCCCGGCGTAGCGGCGGGAGCTCCCACCGAGCACGCGGATGCACAGCACCTCGCGGGCACCGGAGTTGTCGGCCACCTTGCAGCGCGTCTCCTGCTGGATCACCGGGCACGCTCCACGATCTCGACGAGCCGCCAGCGCTTGGTCTTCGAGAGCGGGCGGGTCTCCATGATGCGGACCAGGTCGCCGACCTTCGCCTCGTTGTTCTCGTCGTGCGCGGCCAGCTTCGACGAGCGCGCGACGGTCTTCTGGTAGACGGGGTGGCGCACCTTGCGGTCGATGCGCACGAGGACGGTCTTGTCCATCCGGTCGGACACGACCACCCCGACGCGGACCTTGCGGCGCGTCTCGCGGGCCTGGGGCTGCTCGCTCATCGGGCCTCCCCCGCCTCGAGTTCGCGCTCGCGGAGCACGGTGAGGATGCGCGCGATCTCGTGACGCGCCTCCTTGATGCGGTTCACGTTGTCGAGCTGACCGGTGGCCAGCTGGAAGCGCAGGTTGAAGAGCTCCTCCTTGAGGGACTCGAGGCGCGCCACCAGGTCCTCCACGGCCGTCTCTCGCAGTTCGGTCGCCTCGCTCATGCCGCCCCCCGCGCGATGAACTTGGTCTTGATCGGGAGCTTGTGCGCCGCGCGGAGCATCGCCTCGCGCGCGAGGGGCTCCTCGACGCCGGCGATCTCGAACATGACGCGGCCCGGCTTCACGACGGCGACCCAGCCCTCGGGGTTCCCCTTGCCGGAACCCATGCGGGTCTCGGCGGGCTTCTTGGTCACCGGCTTGTCCGGGAAGATGTTGATCCAGACCTTCCCGCCGCGCTTGACGTGGCGGGTGATCGCGATCCGGGCGGCCTCGATCTGACGGTTCGTGATCCAGGCGGCCTCGAGCGCCATCAGGCCGTAGTCGCCGAAGTGCACGTCGCCGGGCGAGGACGCCATGCCGCGACGACGACCGCGGTGGACCTTCCGGTGCTTCACCTTCTTGGGCGACAGCATCAGGCCTCACCACCCTCGGGGGTCTCGGTGACGGTCGGCCCGCCGATCGGCTCGGGGCCGGGGACCGGTACGGCCTCCGGCTCGACCTCGGCCACGTCGGTGATGAGGGCGCCCGTGGAGGCTCCGCCGCCGCCGCTCGCCGCGGAGGCGAGGGCGCGGGCGCGCATGCGCTGCGTCTCCTGCTCGGCCTGCGGGATCTCGTCGCCGTGGTACACCCACACCTTCACGCCGATCACGCCGAACGTGGTCTTCGCCTCGGCGAGACCGAAGTCGATGCGGGCGCGCAGGGTGTGGAGCGGGACGCGCCCCTCGCGGTACCACTCGCGGCGCGACATCTCCATGCCGCCGAGGCGCCCGCCGCACTGCACGCGCACGCCGAGGGCGCCCGCACGCATCGCGGTCTGGACCGCGCGACGCATCGCACGGCGGAAGGCGACGCGGCCGGCGAGCTGCTCCGCGACGCCCTGCGCGAGCAGGGTCGCGTCGGTCTCGGGACGCGAGGCAGACGCGGCCGAGTTCATGTCCTCGACCTTCACGTCGACGCGCTTCTTCGTGACGCGCTCGATGTCCTTGCGGATCTTGTCGACCTCGGCGCCCTTGCGGCCGATCACGATGCCCGGGCGCGCGGTGCGGATGAACACCCACACCTGGTCACCCTTGCGCTCGATGTCGATCGACGAGATGCCGGCGCGGGACAGGCGACGACGGATGTGCTGTCGGATCCAGATGTCCTCGTGGAGGGCCTCCGCGTAGGTGCGGCCGCCGAACCAGTTGGACTTCCAGGGGTAGATGACCCCCAGCCGGAAGCCGTACGGATTGACCTTGTGTCCCATGCCTATGCCTCGTCCGTTCCCATGGTCTTGACGACCAGCGTGATGTGCGATGTGCGCTTCAGGACCTGGTACGCACGGCCCTGCGCCCGGGGGCGGAACCGCTTGAGAGACGGACCCTCGTCGACCCACGCCCGGTCCACGACCAGGTTCTGCGCGACGACACCGGGACGCTGCTCCGCGTTCGCGACCGCGGAATCGAGCGCCTTGGCGAGGGTGCGCGAGGCGCCCAGCGTGGAGAACCTGAGGATACGACGGGCCTCGTCCACCTGACGACCCCGGATGAGGGCGATGGCGCGCCGCGCCTTCTGCGGCGTGATGCGGACGAACCGGAGCGTGGCGCTCGCCTCCATCACTTGGCCTCCGTCGCCTTCTCCGCGCGCGAGTGCGAGCGGAAGGTGCGGGTCGAGGCGAACTCGCCCAGCTTGTGGCCGACCATCGTCTCGGAGACGTAGATCGGCACGTGCTTGCGGCCGTCGTGGACGGCGATCGTGTGCCCGACCATCTCGGGCACGACCGTCGAGCGGCGCGACCAGGTCTTGATGATCTTCTTCTCGCCCTTGCGGTTCATCTCGACGATGCGCCCCATGAGGCGGTCCTCGACGAACGGGCCCTTCTTGATGGAACGGGGCACCTAGCCACGCCCCTTTCCGCGCCGGCGGATGATCTGCCGGTTCGAGGCCTTCTTCTTCTTGCGGGTCCGCACTTCCTTCTTCCCCCAGGGGGAGGTCGGGTGGCGGCCGCCGGAGGACTTGCCCTCGCCGCCGCCGAGCGGGTGGTCCACGGGGTTCATCGCGACGCCTCGGACCGAGGGGCGCACGCCCTTCCAGCGCGCACGGCCCGCCTTGCCGAGCTGCACGAGCTCGTGTTCGGCGTTGCCCACGGAACCGACCGACGCCTTGCACGCGGACTCGACGAGCCGCATCTCCCCCGAGGGGAGGCGGAGCGTCGCGTAGCGCCCCTCCTTGGCGACGAGCTGGATGCTCGTCCCGGCGGAGCGCGCGAGCTTGGCGCCGCCGCCCGGCTTCATCTCGACGGCGTGCACCGTGGTGCCCACCGGGATGTTGCGCAGCGGCAGCGCGTTGCCCGGACGGATGTCCACGCCCTCACCGGAGCCGAGGGTGTCGCCGACCGACAGGCCCTGCGGCGCCAGGATGTAGCGCTTCTCCCCGTCGGCGTAGTGGAGCAGTGCGATCCGGGCGCTGCGGTTCGGGTCGTACTCGATGTGCGCGACGCGGGCGGGGACACCGTCCTTCTCGCGACGGAAGTCGATGATCCGGAACCGGCGCTTGTTGCCGCCGCCCTGGTGGCGCGTCGTGATGCGCCCGTAGGAGTTGCGGCCCGCGCGCTGGCGGCCCTTCTCGACGAGCGAGCGCTCCGGGCGCGACCGCGTGATCTCCTCGAACGAGGAGACGCTCGCGCCGCGGCGACCCGGGCTCGTCGGCTTGTACTTGCGCACGGCCATGGCTACTTCCCGCCCTCGAAGATCTCGATGGCGTCGCCCTCGGCGAGGGTGACGATCGCGCGCTTCTGGTCCGCGCGCTTCCCGGAGGTGAGCCCCCGGCGCTTGGTCTTGCCCTGGCGGTTCAGCGTGTTGACCGAGGTGACGCGGACGTTCCAGATCGACTGGATCGCTTCCTTGATCTCGGTCTTGTTCGCGCGGCGGTCCACGAGGAACGTGTAGACGTTGTTCTCGATGCCCGCGTAGGACTTCTCGGACACGATCGGCCGGATGATGACGTCGCGGGCGGTCTTCATGCGACCGCCCCCTCGCCGGTGAGGACGTCGAGCGCGGCCTGCGTGAAGACCACGCGGTCCGCGGCGATCACCTCGTACACGCCGAGCGAGCGCGCGTACACGATGCGGACCTGCGGGAGGTTCCGGAACGACTTCTCGATCGCACCGTCCGCCGTGGGCGTCGGGAGGACGAGCAGGACCTTGCCGCCGAGATCGAGGCGGGCGAGCAGTTCCGCCGCGCGCTTGGTCTTCGGGGCGTCGAAGGGGAGCGCGTCGACGATCGCGAGCTTCCCCGACGCGAGGGCGTCGGAGAGCGCGGACCGGAGCGCGCCCCGCTTCATCTTCTTGTTCACGCGGAGGGAGTGGTCACGGGGCTGCGGGCCGTGCGAGACACCACCGTGGGTCCACTGCGGAGCCCGGATGGACCCCTGACGGGCGCGACCGGTCCCCTTCTGACGCCAGGGCTTCTTGCCGCCGCCCGAGACGTCGCCGCGCGTCTTGGTCGCGTGCGTGCCCGCGCGGAGCGAGGCGCCCGCGGCGACGACGACCTGGTGCATCAGCGGGATCGAGACCTTCGCCTCGAAGATGTCGGCCGGCAGGTCGCGGGAACCGACCTTCTTGCCGGCGGTGTCGACGACGGGGAGGGACGCCATCAGGCCCCCTTCCTCGCGCGCTCGGCGTGCTTGACCGCGGCGCGCACCATGACGAGGCCGCCCATCGGGCCCGGCACGGCGCCCTTGATGAGCAGGACGTTGCGGGCGAGGTCGGCCTTCACGACCTCGAGGTTCAGGACCGTGACGCGCTCGTTGCCCATCTGGCCCGCCATGCGCAGCCCGCGGAACGTGCGCGACGGGGTCGCGCAGGCGCCCACGGAACCGGGCGAGCGGTGCTTGCGCTCGGTGCCGTGGCTCGCGGACAGACCGCCGAACCCGTGGCGCTTCATGACGCCGGCGAAGCCCTTGCCCTTCGAGACGCCGACCACGTCGACGATCTCGCCGGGCTGGAAGATCTCGACCGTCACGGCCTGACCGGGCTGGTACGACGCGGCGTCGTCCGTGCGGAGCTCGACGAGGTGGCGGGCCACCGGCGCGCCGGCCTTCGCGTAGTGCCCCTGCATCGGCTTGGGAACGACGCGGGGGGCGGCGGCGAACGAGAGCTGCACGGCGTCGTAGCCGTCCGTCGCCACGGTCTTCACCTGCGTCACGTGGCAGGGACCCGCCTGCACGACCGTCACCGGGATGGCGCGGGCGCCCTCGAAGATCTGCGTCATACCGACCTTCGTGCCGAGGATGCCCTTGGTCGCCATCAGAGCTTGATCTCGATGTCGACGCCGGCGGAGAGGTTCAGCCGCTGGAGCTCCTGCACCGTCTTCGCGGTCGCGTCGACGATGTCGATGATCCGCTTGTGCGTGAGCATCTGGAAGTGCTCGCGGCTGTCCTTGTACTTGTGGGGGGAACGGATGACCGTGTAGATGTTGCGCTCGGTGGGCAGCGGAACCGGGCCGACCACCTTCGCACCCGTGCGGGTGACGTGGTCGACGATGTCGCGCGCGGCGACGTCGAGCATCCGGTGGTCGTACGCCCGGAGCTTGATGCGGATCTTCGGTCCAGCCACTGCGGTCTCCCGGTCCCTTCCTCTGCCTCTGGCTACTTCAGGATCTTCGTCACGCGCCCGGCGCCAACGGTCCGGCCGCCCTCGCGGATCGCGAAGCGCAGGCCCTCCTCCATGGCGATGGGGGCGATCAGGTCGACGGTCATCTCGACGTTGTCCCCGGGCATGACCATCTC
>JBJTHT010000050.1:0-16119 GCA_046094605.1 Actinomycetota bacterium
GGCACGATCGACGGCGTGTCGGCGCTCGCGGGATGGGTCTGGTCCGGCACGAACGGCACGTGGCTCGAGTTCGCGATCCTCTCCCAGGGCCTCGCGAAGTCCTCGGCCGTGTCGATCGAGGACCAGATCGTGCGCATCCTCGCCGAATCGGCCTGAGTGTCCCCCGGCCCGACGCGGGGTAGGGAACCCGTGACGGACCGAAAGGAGACGCCATGGAGGCCAGCGACCTCGTCACCCGCGCGGGTTCCACGTGGGACCACCTGCGCCTGCGCCGCATGCAACAGCGGATCGACCGCGTCGAGGAGGACCGCGCGCGGCTCCGCACGGAGAACCGGATCCTCACCGACGACCTGCACCGCGAGCGCGCGGAGCAGGATCGGCTGATGGATGCCCTGGAGAAGGGGCGTCCCGCGCGGCGGCGCAGGCGGCTGCCCCGCGCGTTCGTCCTGGGGGGCATCGGCGCGGCCGCCTACGCCGCCGCGCGCAGCGACGGCGCGCGCCGCATGCGGGACCGCGTGCTGGTGCGGGCCCGTGCGGCACGCGCCGTCGCGATGGGACGCGCGGAGATCGCACGCCACGAGGCGCGCGACCTCCGGCGCGAGGTCCGGCAGGACCTCGACGAGCTGCGCGAGGAAGCGCGCTCGAGCGTCCGCCACATCATCGCCCCGTAGCCGGACGGGGCGCGATGGTCGCCCATGCTGGCCCTGTGCCAGCATGGGCGACCATGGGCAGGACGCTCTTCGAGAAGGTCTGGGAGTCCCACGTCGTGCGCAGCGCCGATGGGGAACCCGACCTGCTCTACGTCGACCTCCACCTCGTCCACGAGGTGACGAGCCCGCAGGCCTTCGACGGGCTGCGCATGGCGGGGCGCCCCGTGCGCCGACCCGACCTCACGCTCGCCACGATGGACCACAACGTGCCGACGATCGCGGGGCCCAACGATCCGGTGTCCGTGCGCCAGATCGAGGCGCTGCGCACGAACTGCGCCGAGTTCGGCGTCCCGCTCCTCCCGATGGGCGACCCCGGCCAGGGCATCGTCCACGTGATCGGGCCCCAGATGGGGCTCACCCAACCGGGGCTCGTCGTCGTGTGCGGCGATTCGCACACCTCGACGCACGGCGCGTTCGGCGCCCTCGCGTTCGGCATCGGCACGAGCGAGGTGGAACACGTGCTCGCGACGCAGACGCTCCCGCAGCGCCGGCCGAAGACGATGGCGGTCACCGTCGACGGCTCGCTCCTGCAGGGCGTGAGCGCGAAGGACGTGATCCTCGCGATCATCACCGCGATCGGCGTGGACGGCGGCGTCGGCCACGTCCTCGAGTACCGCGGGTCCGCGATCCGCTCCCTCTCGATGGAGGGGCGCATGACGATCTGCAACATGTCGATCGAGGGCGGCGCGCGCGCCGGCCTCGTGGCGCCCGACGACACGACCTTCGCCTACCTCGAGGGCCGGCCGCGCGCGCCGAAGGGCGCGGACTGGGACCGGGCGGTCGAGCGCTGGCGGTCGCTGCCGAGCGACGCCGACGCGACGTTCGACCGCGAGGTCGTGCTCGATGCCGCGTCGCTGCGCCCCTACGTGTCGTGGGGCACCAACCCCGGCCAGTGCGTGACGATCGACGACGTCGTCCCCGACCCCGCCGACGAGGGCGCCGAGCGTGCCCTCGCCTACATGGACCTCGCGCCGGGCACGCCGATCCGCGAGATCCGCCCCGACACCGTGTTCATCGGTTCCTGCACCAACTCCCGCATCGAGGATCTGCGCGTCGCCGCGGGGATCCTGCGGGGTCGGAAGGTCCGTCCGGGTCTGCGCGCGATGGTGGTCCCCGGCTCGATGCTCGTGAAGGCGGCCGCGGAACGCGAGGGCCTCGACGCGGTGTTCCGCGAGGCGGGGTTCGAGTGGCGCGACGCGGGGTGCTCGATGTGCCTGGGGATGAACCCCGATCAGCTCACGCCCGGCGAGCGCTGCGCGTCCACGTCGAACCGGAACTTCGAGGGCCGCCAGGGCCGCGGCGGTCGCACCCACCTCGTCTCCCCCGCCGTCGCGGCGGCCACCGCGGTCGCGGGCCACTTCTGCACGCCGGAGGACCTCTGATGCGCGCGTTCACCGTGCACGAGGGCGTCGTCGCGCCGCTCGATCGGAGCGACGTCGACACCGACCAGATCATCCCGGCGGTGCACCTGCGCCGGGTCGAGCGGACGGGGTTCGGTCCGTTCCTCTTCGAGGCGTGGCGGCAGGACCCTTCCTTCGTCCTGAACGACGCGCGCTACGCGGGCGCGAGCGTCCTCGTCACCGGCCCGAACTTCGGCAGCGGCTCGAGCCGCGAGCACGCGGTGTGGGCGCTCGAGGACCACGGGTTCCGCGCGGTCATCGCGCCGTCGTTCGCCGACATCTTCCGCTCCAACTGCACGAAGGTCGGCCTCCTGCCGGTGCAGCTCACGCCGGAGGAGGTGCGCGCGCTCCTCGACCGCGCGGCGGCGCAGCCGGGTACGACCGTGACGGTGGACCTCGAGGCGCGGGAGGTGCGGGCGGAGGGGTTCCGCGCGTCCTTCGCGATCGACGACTTCACGCGGTGGCGGTTCCTCGAGGGGCTCGACGACGTGGGCCTCACGCTGCGCCACGCCGACGCGATCACCGCCTTCGAGGCCGGACGCGACCCGGCGCTGCCGACGACGCGCTAGAGCGAGCGCCGGTAGCGCACGGCGGGGACGAGCACCTCGCCGATCAGGTCCCAGGTCCGCTCGCCATCGGCGTCGAAGCCGTGCGCCTCGAAGAACGCGCGACCGGCGGCGTTGGATTCGAGGACCCAGAGGGTGACGCGCTTCGAGCGCCCCGCGAGGTCCTCGAGCGCGTGGGCGAGGAGCGCGGAACCGATGCCCTGCCGCGGGCGATCGGGATCCACGTAGATCGCGGTGAGTTCCCCGGTCGCGGGCGTGGCGTCGGTGTCGTAGCTCGGCCCGGTGCTCGCGAACCCGACGATCGCGGCGTCCTCGTCGGCGATCCACAGGCGCCAGTGATCCGGCGGGTGCTCGAGGCTCCAGCGCAGGTTCGGGAGCAGGCTCTCGGCGACGAGATCGTCGAGGTGCCGGTCGGGAACCTGCCCGCGGTACGCGACGCGCCACGCGCGGACCTGCAGGTCGGCGATCCCCTCGGCGTCGGCGGGGGTCGCCTGGCGGATCGTCACGCGTCGTCCCGCGGATGCAGCAGGCCGAACAGGTAGCCGTCCACGAGCGCCTCCCACGAGGCCTCGATGATGTCCTCCGAGGTCCCCACGGTCGTCCAGCCGCGCTGCCCGTTCGAGGTGTCGATGAGGACGCGCACGCGGGCCCCGGTTCCGCCCGATTCGTCGAGCACGCGCACGCGGTAGTCCTCGAGCGCGAGGTAGGCCAGTTCCGGGTAGGCGTTCGAGAGCGCCTTGCGCAGCGCGTTGTCGAGCGCGCCGACCGGACCCTGTCCCTCCGCGCTCTCGATGTGGCGCTCCCCCTGCGCGGTGAGCTTCACGGTCGCCTCGGCGAGGCTCGTGCCCGCCGCGTGCTCGACGTGCACGCGGAACGACTCGACGTCGAAGAACGGCTGGCGCCACCCGAGGTGGCGGCGCATCAGGAGTTCGAGCGACGCGTCGGCGACCTCGAAGGTGGAACCGTGCGCCTCGCGCTCCTTCACGTCGGCGAGCAGCGGCGCGACGGCCGCCTCGGGGAGGTCGACACCGAACTCGGCGGCCTTCATGCGCAACGTCGCCGCGCCGCCCAGGTCGGAGGCGACGACGCCGCGACGGTTCCCCACCGTCGCCGGCGGGACGTGCTCGTAGGCGTCGTCGAGGCGGGCGACGCCGCTCGAGTGGAGCCCGGCCTTGTGCGTGAACGCGAAGCGGCCCGCGTACGGCTGGTGCGGATCCGGCACGATGTTGGCGACCTCGGCGACGTAGTGCGCGAGGTCGGTGAGCCGTTCCAGCGACCCCTCGGGCAGCACGGCCGCGCCCATCTTGAGTTCGAGGTCGGCGACGATCGGCACGAGGTCGGCGTTCCCCGCGCGCTCGCCGTAGCCGTTCACGGTGCACTGCACCTGCAGGGCGCCCGCCTCGACGGCGATGAGCGAATTGGCGACGGCGCAGCCCGCGTCGTTGTGCACGTGGATCCCGAGGGGAACCGCGGCCGCGGCGCCCACCTCGCGCACGACGCGCTCGACGTCGCGCGGGAGCGCCCCGCCGTTCGTGTCGCACAGGACGACGCGTTCCGCGCCCGCCTCCTGCGCGGCCTCGATCACGGCGCGCGCGAACGCGGGGTCGGAGCGGTACCCGTCGAAGAAGTGCTCGGCGTCGAAGAACACGCGCCGGCCCTCCGCGCGCAGGAACGCGATCGAGTCGCGCACCATCGCGACGCCCTCGGTCAGGTCGGTGCGCAGCGCCTCGGTCACGTGGCGGTCCCAGGCCTTGCCGACGAGGCAGACGACCTCGGTGCCGGCGTCGAGGAGGTCGCGGAGCACGGCGCTGCGCTCCGCGCGCTCCCCGGCCTTGCGGGTCATGCCGAAGGCCGTGAGGGTCGAGGTCCGCAGGCGTTCCTTCGTGGCGAGGGCGAAGAACTCGGAGTCGCGCGGGTTGGCGCCCGGCCATCCACCTTCGATGAAGGGGACGCCGATCGCATCGAGGCGGTGGAGGATGCGCAGGCGGTCCTCGATCGAGTACGAGAGACCGGCGCGCTGCGCGCCGTCGCGCAGGGTCGTGTCGTAGAGCTCGACCTTCATCGTGCCGCCTCCGCGACCATGTCGCCGACCTCCGCGGTGGTGCAGCCCATCTCGGCGGCGCGCATCGACGGCAGGCGCGGCGCGGTGGCGCGGATGCCGCGGTCGATGCGCGCCGCCGCCTCCGCCTCCCCGACCTGCGCGAGGAGCATGCCCATCGCGCCGATCGCGGCGAGCGGGTTGATCGTGCCCCGGCCGACGTGGTCCGGCGCGGTTCCCCCGATCGGCTCGAACATCGAGACGCCGGCCGGGTTGATGTTGCCGCCCGCCGCGATGCCCATCCCGCCCTGGATGATGGCGCCGAGGTCCGTGATGATGTCGCCGAACATGTTGTCGGTGACGATGACGTCGAAGCGCGCGGGGTTCTCGAGGAAGTAGATGCACGCCGCATCCACGTGGACGTAGTCGGTCGTCACGTCGGGATAGGCCCGCGCGACCTCGTCCACGACGCGCTGGTACAGGTCGCCCGCGAAGGTGAGGACGTTCGTCTTGTGCACGAGCGTGAGCTTCCGGCGACGGTCCGGGCGCATCGCGAGGTCGAACGCGTAGCGCACGATGCGTTCGACGCCGTGGCGCGTGTTCACCGATTCCTGCACCGCGACCTCGTGCTCGGTCCCCTTCCGGTGGAACCCGCCCGCGCCTGCGTAGAGGCCCTCGCTGTTCTCGCGGACGACGACGAAGTTGACCGACGCCTCGGTGTGCGAGGGCACGAGGGTCTCGACGCCCGGGTAGCGCACGACCGGGCGGAGGTTCACGTACTGGTCCAGCTCGAACCGCAGGCGCAGCAGCAGATCCCGTTCGAGGATGCCCGGCCGCACGTCGGGATGCCCGACGGCGCCGAGGTAGATCGCGTCGAGGCCGCGGAGCGTCGCGAGGTCGGCGTCCGGCAGGACCTCACCGGTGCGCAGGTAGCGCTCGCCGCCGAGGTCGAAGGGGACGAGGTCGACGGCGAACCCGTCGCTCACGGCGCCGAGGACCTTCAGGCCCTCCGCGATCACCTCGGGGCCGGTGCCGTCGCCGGGGATGACCCCGACGCGGTGGCGCCTCACGGCGTGGCCGCGGCCCCGGGGTCCGCGGCGCCGGAGGCGGGGAGGACCTGGAGCGCACGGTTGATCGCGGCGAGCCACGCGCGGGCGCTCGCCTCGACGACGTCCACCGAGACGCCACGGCCGGTGACCCGGCGCCCGGCGACCTCGAGCTGCACGACGACGTCGCCGAGGGCGTCGCTGCCGCCGGTGACCGACGACACGGTGAACGTGACGAGGCGGGCCTCGACGCCGCACGCGCGCTGGATCGCGCCGCACGCCGCGTCGATCATCCCGTCGCCCATCGCCGATTCCTGGACGGTGTCGGCGCCGCGCCGCAGACGGACGGTCGCCGTCGGCGAGAGGTGGGTGCCGCCGGCGACCTGGAGGCTCTCGAGGACGTAGGCGTCCTCGTCGCCACCACCGACGTCCTCGGACACGATCGCCGCGAGGTCCTGGTCGGTCAGCTGGATCTTGCGGTCGGCGAGTTCCTTGAAGCGCGCGAACGCGCGGTCGAGGTGATCGCGGTCGAGCTCGATCCCGAGCTTGCCGAGCGCGTCCACGAACGCGTGGCGGCCGGAGTGCTTGCCGAGGACGAGGCTGTTGCCCTCGAGGCCGATCTCCTGCGGGTCCATGATCTCGTAGGTCGCGCGGTTGGAGAGCTCGCCGTGCTGGTGGAGGCCGCTCTCGTGGGCGAACGCCGAGGCACCGACGACCGCCTTGTTCGGCTGCACGCTGTAGCCGGTCGTCATCGCAACGAGGCGCGATGCACGGGCGATCTCGCGGGTCTCGAGCCCGTGCGAGAGGCCGAGCGCCTTCCCGCGCGTGCGCACGATCATCGCCATCTCCTCCATGGAACAGTTCCCCGCGCGCTCGCCGATCCCGTTCACGGCGACCTCGACCTGTCGGGCGCCGTTCATGATGCCCGCGAGCGAGTTCGCCACGGCGAGGCCGAGGTCGTTGTGGCAGTGCGTCGAGACGACGACCGAGTCGGGCACGGTCTCGACGACGCGGCGCACGAGGTCGCCGAACTCCGCCGGGGTCGCGTAGCCGACGGTGTCGGGGACGTTGATCGTCGTCGCGCCGGCCGCCACCGCGGCGCGGTAGCACTCGAGGAGGAACTCGAGTTCCGTGCGCGTGGCGTCCTGCGCGCTGAACTCGACGTCGTCGGTGAACGAGGCTGCGAGCTTCACGCCATCGCGGATCGAATCGAGGACCTGGTCCTTGGACATGCGGAGCATGTCCTTGAGGTGGATGTCGCTCGTGGAGACGAAGGTGTGGATCCGCCAGCGGTCCGCGCCACGCAGGGCCTCGGCGGCCCGCTCGATGTCGCCGGGGACGACGCGGGCGAGGGACGCGATCACCGGGCCCTTGACGCTCGTGGCGATCTCGCGGACCGCCTCGAACTCGCCGTCGGAACTGATCGCGAACCCGGCCTCGATGACGTCGACCTTGAGGCGCGCGAGCTGTTCCGCGATCTCGACCTTCTCGGCCTTCGTGAGCGCGATGCCCGGGGCCTGCTCCCCGTCGCGGAGCGTCGTGTCGAAGAAGAGGACGCGGCCTACGTCGCCGTCAGGCATCGGGGGCGACCTTCCGCTCCGACTCGAGCCACGGCATCATGCCGCGCAGGCGCCGGCCGACCTCCTCGAGCTTCGAGGAGCGGGCGGCGGTGCGCATCTCCCGGAAGCGGGGGAACCCCTCGCCCGCCTCGCCGATCCACTCCCTGGCGAAGGTGCCGTCCTGGATCTCGCCGAGGATGCGCGCCACCTCGGCCCGCGCGTGGTCGTCGACCACGCGCGGGCCGCGCGTGTAGTCGCCGTACTCGGCCGTGTCGCTGATCGAGTGGCGCATCCACGACATGCCGCCCTCGTACATCAGGTCCACGATCAGCTTCATCTCGTGCAGGCACTCGAAGTACGCGACCTCGGGCTGGTACCCGGCGGCCACGAGCGTGTCGAACCCCGCGGAGACGAGCGAGGTCATGCCGCCGCAGAGCACGGCCTGTTCCCCGAAGAGGTCGGTCTCGGTCTCCTCCTGGAAGGTCGTCTGGAGGACGCCCGCGCGCGCGGCGCCGATGCCCTCGGCGTAGGCGAGCGCGCGGGCGAGGGCGTTCCCCGTCGCGTCGCGGTGGACGGCGACGAGCGCCGGCGTGCCGATGCCCTGCTCGTAGGTGCGGCGCACGAGGTGGCCCGGTCCCTTCGGCGCGATCATCGTCACGTCCACGTCGTCGGGCGGCGTGATGGTTCCGAAGTGGATGTTGAACCCGTGGGCGAACATCAGCATGTTCCCCGGACGCAGGTTCGGCGCGATGTCGCTCGCGTAGACGGCGGCCTGCGAGGTGTCGGGCAGGAGCACCATCGAGACGTCGGCCTGCGCGACGGCGTCGGCCGTCGGCAGCACCGGCAGGCCAGCGGCCTCCGCGGCGGCCCACGAGCGCGAACCCTGCCGCAGGCCGACGCGCACGTCGTGGCCGGAGTCCTGCAGGTTCTGCGCGTGCGCGTGACCCTGGCTCCCGAACCCGAGCACCGCGATGCGCTGGCCCGCGAGGGCGGAACCGTCCACGTCCTTGCCGTAGTAGATCGTCGCCATCGGTTCCTCCTGATCGCCTAGACGCTGCCGCCGGTGTACGCCTGCGCCCCGTCGTCCACCGCGGTCAGACGGCGCTTCTTCCCGCGACCGCCGCGGTCGCCGCGGTCGAGCGCGATGCGACCGGTGCGCGCCATCTCGACGATCCCGAAGTCCGAGAGGAGTTCGATGAGCGCCTCGAGCTTCTCGGGCGTCCCGGTCCCCTCGACGGTGAGCGTCGAATGCGTGACGTCGAGGACGCGCACGCGGAACACGTCGCAGATCTCCATGATCCGCGCGCGTGCCTCGCCCGAGGCCTTGACCTTGGCGAGCATCAGCTCGCGCTCGACGGCGCCGGCCGGTTCGTGCTCGATGATCTTCAGGACGTGGATCAGCTTGTTCAGCTGCTTCGTGACCTGCTCGAGGGGCTTGCGGTCGACCTGCACGACGATCGTCATGCGCGAGACGCCGTCCTCGGAGGTCGGACCCACGGCGAGCGAGTCGATGTTGAAGCCACGCGCGGCGAACAGCCCCGCGACGCGGGTGAGCACGCCGGGCTTGTCCTCGACGAGGACCGAGATCGTGTGGAGGCTCATGCGACCGGTGCCTCCGCCGGATCCACGTTCTTCCGCCGGAGCTGCTCGGGCCCGAGGATGATGTCGTCGTTGCTCGCCCCCGCCGGCACCATCGGGAAGCACATCTCCCCCTGGTCCACGCGGAAGTCGATGACGACGCTGCGATCCTCCACCGAGAGCGCCTTCTCGATCACGGCGTCGACCTCCTCGGGCGCCTCCGCGCGGAGCCCGACGGCGCCGTAGGCCTCCGCGAGCTTCACGTAGTCCGGCGTGTCGTAGGAGAGGTACACCTGCGAGTAGCGCTCGCCGTAGAACAGTTCCTGCCACTGGCGCACCATGCCGAGGTAGGCGTTGTTCAGGATCGCCGTCACGAACGGGATCCCCTCGGTGCGCGAGGTCGCGAGTTCCTGGGCGGTCATCTGGAAGCACCCGTCGCCGTCGATCGCGACGACGCGGCGGTCCGGCATCCCCGCCTTCGCGCCGAGCGCCGCCGGGACCGCGAAGCCCATCGTCCCGAGGCCGCCGGAGTTGATCCAGGTGCGCGGTTCCGTGAACCGCCAGAACTGCGACGCCCACATCTGGTGCTGGCCGACGCCGGAGACGACGATCGCGTCCTTCGCGGCCTCGTAGAGCCGCTCGACGCAGAACTGCGGCTTGAGCGGGCCGTCCTGCTGCTGGTCGTAGCGATACGGGAAGTCGCGAAGCCATCCGCGCACCGTCGCGAGCCAGGGGCGTCGGTCCGGTTCGCCGCGCTCGGTCTGTTCCTTGACGTACTCGGCGTGGAGCTTCCCGATCACGTCGCGGCAGTCCCCCACGATCGGCACGTCGGCCACGCGGTTCTTCCCGATCTCCGCGGGGTCGATGTCGACGTGGATCACCTTCGCGCCCGGGGCGAAGGCGTCGAGCCTGCCGGTCACCCGGTCGTCGAAGCGCGCGCCGAGGGCGATGAGGAGGTCCGACCGCTGCATCGCGGTGACCGCCGCGTAGGCGCCGTGCATCCCCGGCATGCCGAGCGCGAGCTCGTGGGTGTCGGGGAACGCGCCGCGCGCCATGAGCGTCGTGACGACGGGGATCTGCGATTCCTCGGCGAGGCGGAACAGTTCCCGGTGCGCGCCGGCCTTGATCACGCCACCGCCGACGTAGAGCACGGGGCGCTGGGCCTCGAGCATGAGCTTCACGGCGGCGCGGACCTGGCGGACGTTGCCGGAGGTGGTGGGTCGGTAACCGGGGAGGTCCACGCCCTCAGGCCAGCGCCACGTCGTCTCGCCGATCAGGACGTCCTTCGGGAGGTCGATCAGGACGGGACCGGGGCGACCGGTCCGCGCGATGTGGAACGCCTCCCGCACGGCCTCCGCGACCTCGCCCGCGGAGCGCACGAGCATGTTGTGCTTGGTCACCGGCAGGGTGATGCCGGTGATGTCGGCCTCCTGGAACGCGTCGTTGCCGACGGCTGCGGTCGGCACCTGTCCGGTGATCGCGACCATCGGGACGGAGTCCATCTTCGCGTCGGCGAGCGCCGTGACGAGATTCGTGCCGCCGGGGCCTGACGTCGCGATCGCGACGCCGACCTTGCCCGTCGCCCACGCGTACCCCTCGGCCGCGTGACCCGCGCCCTGCTCGTGGCGGCAGAGGATGTGGCGGATCGAGGAGTCGAGGAGCGGGTCGTAGGCCGGGAGGATCGCGCCGCCCGGGATGCCGAAGACGGTGTCGACGCCCTCGCCCTCGAGGGCCTTGAAGAGCGCCTGGGAACCGGTGACCTTCATCGCGCGCTCGCCTCCTCCACGGGGCCGGTCGCGACGCGGCGCGCCGTCCCGCCGTTCCGTCGCGCGCGCGCGAGGACCGGGCGCTCGACCTCCCCCGGCGTCCAATCGCGACGGCGCGCCGCGAAGCCGCCGTCGCCCATGCCGCCGCCGAAGCCGGCGTCGGCGCTCAGGTACACGACCTCCTCGCCGAAGAACCGGTCGAAGCGCGGACCGTCGGCGGGGTCGGCGACGCGCACGGCGACCTGGCCGGGTCCCTCCCAGGTCACGCTCGCCACGTGCCGGTCGTCCCGCTCGATCTCGAATCGCATCTGCCGCTCCTTCCGGACCGCCCCCCGGGCCGGGTCCCGTCCACGGGGGGAATGAAAAACCCCCCGCGTCCGCGAGGGGCATCTGGCGCGGTCCAGGCCTCCCGGGCCTGGGCGCGCCTACGGAATAAGTACGAGGACCTGCGCCGCGTTCCGCTCCGTGGTCGTGGTCATGGGAGGCGGAGTCTACGGCGACGTGCCTGGTTCGTGTCAACCCCCCGTCGGCGCAACCCCCGGACGGGTGCGGGCCGAGCGGGTACTCCCCGGAGGGGCCTCCCCCCAGTGGGTATCGCCCGGATGGGGGATGTCCGACCCCCTCCCTACCGTGGGGCCATGGGCACCGTCGTCGACCTCGCCACGCACCGCAGGGAACGCACGCGTCGCAGGGCCCAGGTCGGCCTCGTCGCCCGCGCGCCGAAGCGACCGGCCCCGGACGAACCGATGCGTCGGCTCGAGGTGGCGATCGCCGCCCTCGGCCCGCTCGTGCGCGGCGGGAAGGTGCAGCGACGCACCGAGACCGAGCTCCTGGCCGCGATCGGCGAGGTCACGACCGGCGCGTACGGCGCCGCGGCCGCCCGCCTGGAACGACTCGCCGCCCGCCTCACGACCGCCGCGCAGCGCGCGGCGGACCCCGAGCGCTAGGGCGTCAGGCCGCGCGCGCCGCGCCCTCGCGGCGCGCGCGGACGAGGATCCAGCCCACGACGGCGGCGGCCGTCACGCCGGCGACCACGCCCGCGGCCACCTGCGTCCGGGGCTGCGCCGCGGTGCGCGCGATGCGCGTGCGCAGCCGCACCGGGTGCTCGAAGGCGATCACCGGCCACCCGCAGGCCTCCGCCTCGCGTCGCAGGTCGCGGTCGGGATTCACGGCGGTCGGATGGCCGACGACCTTGAGCATCGGGAGATCGGTGATCGAGTCCGAGTACGCGTACGAGGAACCGAGGTCGATGCCCTCGCGTCGCGCCACCTCGCGGATCGCGTCGGCCTTCGCCGGCCCCGCGCAGTAGAACTCGAGGGAACCCGTGTAGCGCCCGTCCTCGACCGCGGCGCGGGTCGCGACGACCTCGTCGATCCCGAAGTGGGCGGCGAGGGGCCGCACGATCTCCTCCGGCGAGGAGGACACGACGAAGATGCGACGGCCCGCCGCGCGGTGCTCCGCGACATCGCGAGCATCTGGTCGCGCATGCGCTCCATGCGCCGCTCGTCGGCGCCGACGAGGACGTAGGCCAACTGCCCGTAGGCACCCCGCAGCAGCTGGGCGCGCGACACCATCCCCGCGCGGTAGAGCGGCCGCGACATCGCGAGCGACGAGGACGTCGCGATGAGCGTCCGATCGAGGTCGAAGAACGCCGCGTCCACCTCAGCGATGGTACGGGCGGGCGACGACGTCCGACGCGCTCGCGGCGGCTATCCTTCGCGCGGAGGTGTCAGGGCGCCTGGTGGGCCTCCCGGTCTTCAAAACCGGTGCGGGGACGCGAGTCCCCGGGCGGGTTCGATTCCCGTCCACCTCCGCTGCGATCAGGTCGTGATGTAGGACGTCGGGGCCGCCTGCGGGAAGAACGGGAGCGCACGCTTCCGAACGCCCGTGAGCGCCGCGATCGCGTTCCCGATCGCCGGTGCGACCGGCGGCAGCGCCGGCTCGCCGACGCCGCCGGGCGGGTTCCCGTTGCCCGGCATGATCGTGATGGCGATCACGGGGGCGTCCGCCATCTTGCCCATGCGATAGGTCCCGAAGTTCTGTCGCGTCGGGACACCACCGACGAAGGGCACGTCCTGCCACATCGCCGCCGCGAGCCCCTGCAGGACCGCGCTCTCGACCTGCGCCTTCACGATGTCGGGGTTCACGACCGTCCCGCAGTCCAGGACGACGGTGATCTTGCCGACCTTGATGCTCGTGGACGTGCCCGACACCTCGGCGACGGCCGCGGCGATCGTCCCGCCGAACGACCGGGACATCGCCACGCCCTTGCCGACCCCGGAGACCTTCGTGGACCACGCGGACGCGGTCGCGAGGGTCTGCAGGACCGCGAGGTCGCGGCTCCCGGCCCGCAGCATCGACTGCCGGAACGCCATCGGGTCCTTCCCCGCGGCCTTCGCCAGTTCGTCGAGGAACGACTCCAGGTAGAAGACGTTGGCCGAGTGCCCGACCGATCGCCAGAACCCGACCGGGACCTGCGTCGTCTTGTCCCAGACCCACTCGACCGTCTGGTTCGCTCCGAGCGTCGCGTAGGCGACGGTCTCCTGTCCGTCGTCCACGATCAGACCCTCGACCGCCGAGGAGTCAACCGATCCCGGCGCGAGGCCCCAGCGGCTCGCGAAGAGCGACTGGACGGCGGAGCGGGCGGTGTAGCCGACCGGGTTCCCCGACGCGTCGAGCCCCGCGCGCAGCGTCGCCATCGACGCGGGCCGGTAGACGTCGTGGGTGAAGTCCTGCTCACGCGCCCACACGGTCTTGACGGGCGTGTTGGGAACCGCCTTCGCCACCTGGATCGCCTGGTTCACGAAGTCGGTCTCGTACTTCCGCCCGAGGCCGCCGCCGAGGTAGGTCGTGTGGACCTTCACCGCGGAGGCGGGCAGCGTCGTGAGCGACGCCCCGAGGGACACGCAGCCCGACTGGTTCTGCGTGGGTGCCCAGATCTCGAGCGAGACGCCCGGCACGTACTTCGCCGTCGCGTTCATCGGTTCCATCGTGGCGTGCGCCACGAACGGCGCCGAGTAGGTCGCCGTCACCGTCTTCGCGGCGCCGGCGATCGCGGTCTCGGCATCGCCCGACTTCTTCCCGCGGATCGGGGTTCCCGACGTGAGCAGCGACTGCTGCGTCGAGCGGATCGTCGCGGAGTCGGTCGACGCCGTGTAGGTCGCATTCGTCCACGTGACGGTGAGCGCCCGGACGGCCTTCATCGCGCTCCACGAGGAATCCGCGACGACGGCCGCGACGCCGATCCTGGTCGCGCCCTTCTCGTCGTAGAGCTGCACGACCTGGACGCCGGCCGGAGGCGCGCCGACCGTCGCGAGCGTCTGACCGACCTTCGGCGCGAGGCGCACGGCCGCGTACTTCATGCCGGGGAGGCGCACGTCGAAGCCGAAGACGGCCGACCCGTCCACCTTCGCCGGGATGTCGAGGCGCTGCACGGACTGGCCCACGATCCGGTTCGAACCGATGAGCGCCGGCGTCGAGGTGAGCGTGACGGAGGCCGCGGCCGACGCGAGCTGGCCGTAGGTGGCCGTGGCGCCGGTCGTCGTGTTCGTGACGACGCCGCTCGCGACGGCGTAGATGTCGCGCGTCGCCCCGCCGAGCCCGGCGATCGTGACGTCGGCCATCGCCGCGCCCACGAGCATCTCGCGGGCCTGCGCCCCGGCCTGACGGAGCGCCGAGAAGTAGCCGCGCACCGCGGTGCTGCCGCCGGTCGCCTGCGACCACATCATCGGGTTGTTGTAGGCGCTGTTCGCGTCCGCGAGCTGCATGCGGACCTTCGACCAGTCCACCATCAGTTCCTCGGCGACGAGCTGGGGCAACGCGGTGCTCGTCCCCTGGCCCATCTCGGAGTTCGGGCAGACGATCGTGACGGACTCGTCGGGGTTCACCGTGACGAACACGGTGACGGTGCCGCCGGCACCGGCCGCCTCGGCACGGCGCGAGGCCACGACGGGGGCGGCGATGACGAGCGCGCCGGCGACGGTGGCAGAGCCCAGGAACTGGCGACGCGTGAGATCGAGATTCCCCTGCTCCTCGAGTGCGCTCATCGTCAGACCCCCGCCGCGCGCTTGATGGCCTTCTTCACCCGCGGGTACGTCCCGCAGGCGCAGATGTTCGTCATGAAGGAGTTGATGTCGGAGTCGGTCGGCTTCGCCTTCGCCTTGAGGAGCGCGGCCGCGGCCATGAGCATCCCCGACTGGCCGTAGCCGCACTGGGGTACCTGTTCGGTCACCCACGCGTCCTGCAGCTTCGGGCTCACGGCCGAGAGGCCCTCGATCGTGACGACGGACTTCCCGATCGCCGATGTCGCGTCGAACACGCACGCGTGCTCGGCCTGGCCGTTCACCATCACGGTGCACGCGAAGCACTTCTCGATGCCGCAGCTGTACTTCGTGCCGGTGAACCCCAGGATGTCCCGCAGGACCCACAGCAGCGGCATGCCGCTCGGCGCGGTGACCGGGTAGTTCACCCCGTTCACGTTCAGCGTGTAGGACACCGTGTCCGCCAGCCCTCGCTCCTCCTGTCGGGTACCGCTACTTGACCCTGATCGTGACCGTGTTCGACGTGCCGATGTTGCCCTGTACGTCATACGCCCTCGCCACGACCGAGAACGTCTTCGCCGACCCCGGCGCCTTCCACGAGCACGTGAAGGGCGCGACGGTGTCGGAACACACCACGGTGCCGCCGACGAGGAAGTCCACGCGGCTGACGGCGTAGGTGGGCGTGTTCGTGATCGTGGCGGTGAACGTCGTCGTCGACCGCTTCGCGACGGTGATGGTCCCGGACGGGCTCAGTCCGACCGTCGGGAAGGCGACCCGGAACACCGTGACCGCGAGGGACGTCGCCGCGCTTGCGTTCCCGGCGTTGTCGCGCGCGACGGCCCAGATCGTGTGGCTGCCCGTCGCCGCGGCATCGGAGTTCCAGGAGACCGAGAACGGGGCGACGGTCGCCTTGCCGAGCGACGACCCCGCTCCGATCGAATCCAGGTAGTACTCGACCTCCTTGAGGCCCGAACCGCCCGCGTCGCTCGCGGAGGCTGAGATCGTGACGGCGCCCGTCACGCTCGCCCCGGTCGCGGGGCTCGTGAAGGTGACCGACGGCGCGGTCGTGTCGGGGGTCGCGCCGTTCACCGGCGTCACGACGACGTACTTCGAGACGAGTCCCATGTACCCGGCGTCGTCCTGGACCTGGAGCAACATCCAGTAGACGCCCGGTGTCGTGAACGTGCAGGACCCCTTGGAACCGCTCTGGCCGACGGTGAACCCCGTCCCGCATCCGATGAAGTAGGTCCGGATCGACCCGTCGGGGTCGGTGCTCCCCGACATGTCGACGTTCACGGTGAGGGGCGCGGTCCCGCTCTGCACGTCGGTGGTCGCCGCCGCGACCGGGGGGCCCCCCGGCGCGGCGCCCGGCGGGGATTCCGCCCGGTGGACGGGCGGGACGGTGCGGTGCCCGGG
>JBJTHT010000051.1:0-3037 GCA_046094605.1 Actinomycetota bacterium
CCTCGTGCGCGACCTCGCCGCGGAACCGCGCCTCGTCCTCGTGTGCGGTCGCTACGAGGGCGTGGACGAACGCGTCGTCGAGGGGCTCCCCGCCGAGGAGGTCTCGATCGGCGACTACGTGCTCTCCGGCGGCGAGGTACCAGCGCTGGTCCTCATCGAGGCCGTCACGCGGCTCGTGCCCGGCGTCATCGGTCGCGAGGAGTCGCACCTGCGCGACTCGTTCGAGGACGGGATCCTCGATCACCCGCACTACACGCGGCCCGCGGAGTTCCGCGGGATGACGGTTCCGGAGGTACTGCTCTCGGGCAACCACGCCGAGATCGACCGCTGGCGGCGCGAGGCCGCCCTGGAGAAGACGCGTCGGAACCGCCCGGACCTCCTCCCCTAGGGACGGCCTCGCCGGGGGAGGTCGGGGGTCGGCTTGCTATCATCCCGGCTCGCCATGAAGCCCACCGACCTCGTCGACCAGGATTACCTGCGCACCGACCTCCCCGAGTTCCGCCCCGGGGACACGGTCAAGGTGCACGTGCGCGTCGTCGAGGGCGGCAAGGAGCGCCTCCAGGTGTTCCAGGGCGTCGTGATCGCCCGCGCAGGCGGGGGTCTCCAGGAGACCTTCACCGTGCGCAAGATCTCCTTCGGCGTCGGCGTCGAGCGGACGTTCCCGCTCCACTCGCCGAGCGTCGGCAAGCTCGAGGTCGTCACGCGCGGCAAGGTGCGCCGCGCGAAGCTCTACTACCTCCGCGACCTCACGGGGAAGAAGTCGCGCATCCGCGAGCGTCGCCTGAGCCCCGAGGAACTCGCCGCCGAGGCGGCCGCGCTCGAGGCGATGCAGGTGGCGCAGGCCGAGGCCGTCGAGGCGGCGTCCGAGGATGCCGATGTCGCGGTGGAGTCCGTCGAGGAGCCCGTCGTCGAGGCGAGCGAGACCGCCGTCGAGACGACCGAGGAACCGGCCGCCGACGCGGCCCAGTAGTTCAGGCCCCCGGCGCCTCGAGCATCCCCATCTGTTCCCCGTCGGGGAGCAGCCGCCACGTCTTGCGGTGGAGATCGCACGCGCCGTGTTCCGCGATCGCGCGTCGGTGGTCCTCGCTCGCGTAGCCGCGGTTCTCGTGCCACCCGTAGGCGGGGAAGCGCATCGCGAGTTCCTCCATCAGCCGGTCGCGCGCGACCTTGGCGAGGACGCTCGCGGCGGCGGCGCTCGCGGAGGTGACGTCGGCCTTGACGCGCACTTCCACGCGGGGCGCGGCGGCGGCGAGCGGCGACGACGCGATGCGCGCCGGCCGATGGAACCAGTCGTGGTTTCCGTCGAGGAGGATCGCCTCGGGGAGTCGCGGCAGCGCGGCCAGCGCGCGTTCCCCCGCGAGGCGAAGCGCCCGCAGGATCCCGTAGCGGTCGATCTCGTCCGCGCCGGCGTGCCCGATCGCCCACGCGTCGGCCCAGGACTCGATCGCGGGGACGAGCGCCTCCCGCTGCGCGGGGGAGAGGAGTTTGCTGTCGCGCAGACCCTCGGGCGCGGGCGTCGCCCGCGTGAGGACGACGACGCCGGCCGTCACCGGCCCGGCGAGCGCGCCACGGCCGACCTCGTCGGCACCGGCCACCGCCGCGAGGCCCTCCTGGAGCCACGCGCGTTCGACGCGCAGGTGCGGGACGGTGGCCACCGGGGAAGCCTCACGCCGACAGGTCGCTCGCGCAAGCACCCCGGTACAGTGGGGCCATGCCCGACGGCGACGACATCGAACGGTTCGAGGAGGAACGCGAACTCGAGCTCTACCGCGAGTACCGCGACGTGGTCGGCATGTTCTCCCACGTCGTTGAGACCGAGCGGCGGTTCTACCTCGCCAACGACGTCTCGATCGAGCGCACGCCCGACGGCTGGGCCGAGGTCCAGCTTCGCGACGCGTGGGTCTGGGACATGTTCCGTCAGTCGCGGTTCGTCTCGACCGTGCGGATCCTCACGAGGAACGACGTGAACGTCGAGGAACTGCGCCCCGAGGAACTCCCGCCGCTCGACCGCTAAATGTCGGTGGCGCGGACTAGCGTCCGCGCGTGGTCGACCGGCGCATCGAGCGGGGACGCGCGGGCGAGGACGCGGCGCTCGAGCGCTACCGCGCCTTCGGCTACCGGCTGGTCGCGCGCAACTGGCGCTGTCCGCTCGGCGAGCTCGACCTGATCCTCGAACGCGACGGCCTCCTCGTGATCTGCGAGGTCAAGGCGCGCACGTCGACGACCTTCGGCGCGGGCCACGAGGCCGTCGGGCATGCGAAGCGGCGCACGATCCGCCGCGTCGCGGAGGCGTTCCTCGTGACCGCGCAGGTGCGTGCGCCGCGCGGCATCCGCTTCGATGTCGCGAGCGTGCGACTGCATCCGCGCGGCGCGGAGATCCACGTGTTCGAGGACGCCTTCTGAGTGTCGGTGGGGGGCGCTAGCGTCCGCCGCCCATGTACGGGCGGGTCACCGGTGTCGCGATCGTCGGGGTGCGGGGCGTCCCCTTCGTCGTCGAGGCGCACGTCGGCCGCGGCCTCCCGTCGCTCACGCTGACCGGCCTCCCGGGCGCGCCGGTGCAGGACGCACGCGAGCGCATCCGCCCCGCCGTCGAGAGCAGCGGCCTCGAATGGCCGTTGCGTCGCGTCGTCGTGAACCTCTCGCCGGGGAACCTCCGCAAGGACGGTCCCGGACTCGATCTCCCCGTCGCCATGGGCGTCCTCGTCGCGACCGCCCAGGTGCCTGCCGAACGGGCCGCACGGTACGCCTTCGCGGGCGAACTCTCGCTCCGCGGGGCGCTCGTGCCGACGCCGGGCGTCCTCTCCGTCGCCATCGCCGCGGCGCGTGCCGGCGTTCCCGGCGTCGTCGTGCCCGAGCCCAACGGTGCGGAGGCGGCACTCGTCGACGATCTCGAGGTCGTCGCCGTCCGCACGCTCGCGGACCTCGTCGCGTTCCTGCGTTCGGGTGCGGGGGCGGCGCCGGTCGCGGCGACCGGCGCCGCCCCCGGCGGCGGCGCGCGCGGCGTGGGCGTCGCCGCGGTCCGCGGGCCGGCGCCGGG
>JBJTHT010000052.1:0-4103 GCA_046094605.1 Actinomycetota bacterium
CCCGAGGTGATGGGGAAGCCGGCGGCGCCCATCTTCCGTGCTGCCCTCGCGCGCTCGGGCGGTTCCACGCCGCTCGTCGTCGGCGACCGCCTCGACACCGACATCGCCGGCGCCGCGGCGCTCGGGTGGGACACGGCTCTGGTGCTCACCGGCGTCACGACCCGCGCCGACCTCGATGTCACGTCCGTCCGCCCGACCTACGTGGCGGAGGATCTGGGGGCTCTGGTCCGCGGCTAGTCGTCGGTGATCGGAGCGCCGGCCGGCCCGCGGGGCCCCCCCCCGCCGCGCGCGCGCCGGCTCCCGGCCAGTTGCCGTCCTCGGCGGGGAACGTGGTGTCGGGGTTGGCGGCGATGAACGACGCACCCCGCTGGATCGCGAGCGCCGCATCGCGCAGGCGGTCGTAGGTGACGCCCCGATCGAGCCCCACCACGACGACCTCCGGCGAACCGTCGAGTCCGACGCTCGCGATGCCGCGCGCGTCGAGCGCGCCGAGGAGCCCGTCCTGTCCGACCACGAGGGCGCGCTCGACGCCGCGCGCGGCCAGCGTCGTCGCCGTGACGAGCGCCGAGGTCTCGATCTCCTCGGGTCGGGCGGCGACCCCGACGGACCCGAGATGCTCGGCGACCTGTTCGGGGGTCCGCGAGGCGTTGTTCGTCACGAAGACGATCCCGATGCCACGTGCGCGGAGTGCGGCGACCGCATCGGCCGCGCCCGCGAGGGGGCGGGTGCCCCGGTAGAGCACGCCGTCGTGGTCGAGCAGCTCCGCGTCGTAGCGATCGACGATGGCGTTCATGGGTCGCGGCGGGGGCCCCTGCTATACATCCCCCGTGCCCCGCATCGCCCCCTTCGTGGGTCTCCGCTACGACGTCGCCGTCGCGGGACCGCTCGCCGACCTCGTCGCGCCACCGTACGACATGGTCGGCGACGAAGCGCTCGCCGCCCTCGTGGCCCGGAGTCCGCACAACGTCGCGCGCCTCGAGCGCGGGACATCGGGCGGAACCGACGCCGAGTACCGTGCGGCGGCCGAGGACCTCACTTCCTGGCGGCGCGATCGCGTCCTCACACGCACCACCGAGGGGCTCGTCGCCTACGAGATGACGTTCCGCCTCCACGGGCGAGTGCGGAGCGTGCGCGGGGTGATCGGCGCCGTCGACCTCGAGCCGTGGGGAGGACGCATCGTCCCGCACGAACACGTGATGCCGGGCCCCCTCGAGGACCGCCTTCGCGTCCTCCGCACCGTGCGGGCGAACCTCTCGCCGGTGCATGCGATCCTGCCCGGCCCGTCGCCGGTGCTCGGGGCGACCCTGACGCACATCTGCGCCGACGCGCCGCACGCGGAGGTCGTGGATGCCGGGGTCACCCACCGCGCGTGGTGGTTCGTACCCGAGGCCGACCTCCTCGCGGAGATCGCGGAGCAACGCTGCATGATCGCCGACGGCCACCACCGCTACACCACGGCCCTCGCGTTCCGCGAGGAGATGCGCTCCGCCGCGGGTCCGGGTCCGTGGGACGCGATCCTCATGCTCCTCGTCGACGCGACCGAGGAACCGCCGGTCCTCCCCTTCCACCGGGTCGTCGCGGCGCCTCCCCCTGCCGTTGCGGGCACCGGGGTCCGCGACCTCGACGCGGTGCTCGCGGCCGTCGATGACGAGAGCCTCCGCGTGGGGCTCGTCACCCGCGGAGACGAGCTCGTGTATCGCATCGTCACGCTCGACGGGCACCCTCCCGCCGCCGCCGCGCTGGAGCCGCTCCTGCCACAGGCGCCGGATGCGGTCACCTTCGTGCAGAGCGCGCGCGACGCCGAGCGGTCGATCGCCGCGGGGGATGCGGCCGCAGCCTGGATCCTCCCCGCGACGTCCGCCATGCGTATCCGGGCGGTCGTCGACGCGGGCGCGCGACTCCCGCGGAAGACGACCTACTTCTGGCCCAAGCCCCTGACCGGGATCGTCATCCGTCCCCTGGACTGACCTCCTCCGCGACCAGGCGTTTCACGCCGGTCGCCACGACCTCCGTCAGGCTGCGCGCACCTGCGCCGCTCCGGTAGAAGCGACGCACCAGCGTGCCGTAGACGAGCACGGCGTCGCCCTTGACGATGGACGTCGCCGCCTCGGCTCCGTCGGAGCCGGCCCAGATCGCGATCGGGAGGGGGAGGAGCCGCCTGCCGGGTTCCGGGACGGAGAGCCGGAACTCGGTCACGGTGTCACCGGACGGCATCGTCCGCTCCACCGGGTCGGCCGCCACGGTTCCCGCGAGGACCACCACGTTCACGGGGATCACGGCATCACCTCCGGGCGGACCGTAGCGTTCGCCACCGACATACACTCGCCGCGTGGAGCCGGAACTGATCGAGGTCGCCGACGGCATCACCGCGATCGACACCGTCTACGGCGGCCGCGAGCGCTACACGGCTGCGTACCTCGTCCGCGCGCGGGAACCGCTGCTCATCGAGACGGGGCCGACCACCTCGCACGCCCACGTCGTGGCCGGCCTCGACCGGCTCGGCGTCGGCCCGGGTGACCTCGCGCACGTCGCCGTCACGCACATCCACCTCGACCACGCGGGCGGCGTCGGCGCCATCGCGAGCGCGTACCCGGGGGCGACCGTCTGGGTGCACGAGGCGGGTGCGCGTCATCTCGCGGACCCCGAGCGCCTCGTCGCGAGCGCCACGCGGATCTACGGCGACGACACGATGGCGACCCTGTTCGGCCCCGTCGACCCGACCCCCGCGGATCGGATCCGAACGCTCGGCGACGGTGCGATGATCGAGCTCGGCGACCGCGCGGTGCAGGCCCTCGCGACCCCGGGCCACGCGAAGCACCAGGTCGCGCTCGTCGACGACTCGACCGGGGCGGTCTTCACGGGGGATGCGCTCGGGATCCATCCGCCCGATGTGCCGGTCGTGCGTCCCGCCACGCCGCCACCTGACTACGACCTCGAGCTCGCCCTCGGGAGCATCGAACGCATCCGCGTCGCCGCCCGCGGCGGTGGGCTGGTGCTCTTCGCGCACTTCGGGCCCGTGCGCGAGGTGGACCGCATCTGCGACCTCGCGGCCGTACGGTTCCGGGCGTGGACCGACGCCGTCGAGCGCGCAGTGGATCGTGGCGATGACCTCGACCGCATCGTGGAGATCCTCCGGGAGGAGGCCATCAGGGATGTCGACACCGGCGCCGGCGCGGACCTCGACCTCGCACGCCTGGAGACGCTCTCGAGCGTCCGCATGAACGCGCTCGGGATCCTGCGCTACCTGGAACTGCGTCGACGCGGCGGCGCCGAGCCGCCGAGCGCGGCCAACCGCTCCGCGACGTCGTAGGCCGAGGGGTCGTGCCGCATGATCTTCCGGAACTCGCGCTCAGCCTCGTCCCTGCGACCGGCGCGTTCCATGATGTCGCCGGTCACGTACCAGACGCGGATCGTCTCCGGGCCGCCCACGTCCTCACTGGTTCGGATGCGCCGGAGCATCCCGAGGGCCTGATCGAAGCGCCGCATGTCGGCCAAGGCCGATGCGGCGACGACGACCACCTCGACGCGTGCGGCGAGGGGTACCTTCTGGCCGGCCAGCGCCTCCTCCGCGAGTGGGATCGCGCGTTCGGGCTGGCCCACCGCGCGGAAACAGTCCGCGATGATGTGGTTCTGGTCCAGCCGACCGGTCATGCGCCGGTAGGCCTGCATCTCGGCGAGCGCCTCCCGGTACCGTTCCCGCCCGTAGAGGGCGAGCCCGAGGACCTCCCGGACGGCGCCCGATCGCGGGGCGAAGTCCTTGGCCTTGAGGGCCTCCGTGACGGCGCCGGATGCATCGTCGCGTTGCAGGAGCGCCACCGCGCGCTCGAGCCGTGAGATCGCCTGCTCGTCACGGCCCGGCCGAGAGGAACGCCGGAGCTCCGCGATGACGTCGTTGGGGAGCGCGGCGGTCGCGCGGGTGGCCCTGCGCGCGCCGCCGGCGGGTAGCCTGTGCGACATGCCCAAGGCGATGAGCCCTCGTCCCGGCGCGCGCAGGGCCACCCGCGCGACCGCCGCGCTCCCCAACGACGTCATCGCGGAGCTCCGGCGTTCCTCTCGGCCGGGCCGTGACGAGCAGGCGATCTCACGGCTCGAGCGCGCGGTGG
>JBJTHT010000053.1:0-3420 GCA_046094605.1 Actinomycetota bacterium
CCGAGGACGTCGCGCGCGCGATCGTGTCGTTCCGCGCGCACGCGGCGACCCCCGGGATGCACCTGCTCGTCGTGGACGTCGCGGGGACGGATCGATCGGCGTTCCCCGAGGACGTCGAGGTCGTCTCGCTCGCCGGGGACCCCGGATGGGGCGTCGCCCGCGACGTCGCGCTGCGCCGCTCCCGGGGCGCGGTCGTCGTCGTCGCGGACGGATCGGTCGAGGCGACGGGCGATGCGCTCACCCCGCTCCTGCGCGCGCTCGACGACCCCGCGATCGGCGTCGTCGGCCCGTTCGGGATCGTCTCCGAGGACCTTCGCGAGTTCCGCGAGGACCCGGGGCCGGCGGTGGACGCGATCGAGGGCTACCTGCTCGCGGTGCGCCGCGACGACCTCGTGCGGGCGGGCGGGTTCGACGGGCGGTTCCGCTTCTACCGCACCGCCGACATCGACCTCTCGTTCCGCGTGCGCGACCTCGGCCTGCGCGCCGAGGTCGTCGACGTCCCGGTCGTACGCCACGAGCACCGGATGTGGCATGGGACACCGATCGCCGAGCGCGATGCGGCGTCGAAGCGGAACTACTACCGGTTCCTCGAACGCTTCCGGGGCCGCACCGACCTCCTCGTCGGTCGTCGCGGCGGCGGGGGTGGATACTGAAGGGATGGACGCCTGCGCGGAACTCGAGACCGCGGGACTCCGCGAGCGCTTCGAGCGTGACGTGGTGCCGCTCCTCTCCGGGCTCTACGCGGCGGCGCTGCGCCTGACGCGCAACCCCACCGACGCGCAGGACCTCCTGCAGGAGACGGCGCTGCGGGCGTACCGCGGGTTCGAGGGGTTCCGCGAGGGATCGAACCTCCGCGCGTGGCTCCACCGCATCCTCCTCAACGCCTACATCAACGCGTACCGCAAGAAGGAGCGCGAGCCCCACACGGAACCGGAGGAGGACCACCCCGACTGGTCGCTCTACGAGCGACTGGGGGAGCGCGCGGCCGCCCCGTCGGCGGAACGCGAGGTCATCGACCGGCTCCCCGACGACGACGTCCGGGCCGCGCTCGAGGCGCTCCCCGAGGGGTTCCGGGAGGCCGTCCTCCTCGCCGACGTGCAGGGGTTCTCCTACAGGGAGATCGCCGAGATCCTCGACATCCCGGTCGGGACGGTCATGTCGCGGCTCCACCGGGGAAGGAAGTCGCTCGAGAAGGCGTTGTACGAGACCGTGAGGAGGCGAGGCCTTGTCCGGGACTGACTGCGAACACGTGCTGGCGCAGATCGCGCTGTTCCTCGACGGGGAACTGGTCGACGGCGAGTGCGACCGGGTCCGCGCGCACACGGCGACGTGTCCGTCGTGCCGGGAGCGGACCGAGTTCCAGCGGCACCTGAAGGAACGGGTGCGCGGCGCCTGCGGGACCTGCGAGGTCCCGCCCGGGCTCCTCGACCGCGTGCGCGCCTCGCTCACGGACGCCGCGGACTGACCGGCGCGGTGGCGACGTCCCTCGCCTTCCTCGGGTCGGGCGAGTTCCACCCCTGGACCGAGGCCCTCGACCGCTGGGCGCTGGCCCGATCGCGGAACCCGGGCGGCGTCGCGCTCGTCGCGCCGACGGCGTCCGCGCACGAGGGCGACCACGTCTACGACCGCTGGGCCGCCGCGGGCCTCGCGCACTACGAACGCCTCGGCATCCCGGCGCGCGTCCTCGACCTGCGCGTGCGCGACGACGCGTTCCGCGACGACGTGATCGCCGCGCTCGACGACGCGTCGCTCGTGTCGTTCTCGGGCGGGAACCCCGCGCGGCTCGCGTCGATCCTCGCGGGGACGCCGCTGTGGACCGCGCTCCTCGCCTCGATCGCCGACGGGCTGCCCTACGCCGGGTGCAGCGCCGGCGTCTCCGCGCTCTGCGGGATCGCGTTCGACAACGAGGCGCGCCTGCCGTCGCGGATGTGGAAGCCCGGGCTCGGCGCGCTGCACGACGTGCTCGTCGCACCGCACTGGGACGCGATCGACCGGTGGGTCCCGGGTGCGACGCGCTTCATCCTGCGGCGCGTCGAGGAGGGTCAGTCCTTCGTCGGTCTCGACGAGGCGACGGCGATGATCGGCGACGGCGCGCGGTGGGAGGTCGTCGGACGGGGCGGCGTCCACGTGCGCGGTGCCGACGGTACGTGGCTCCACCTCGAGGCGGGCGGTTCCTTCGACCTCGCCGCGTGGACCCTGCGCTAGCATCCGCGCCATGACGGCAGGACTCACGCGTCGATCGCCCGCCACCAAGCGCGCGCCGGAGATCCTGCGGCGCCTGCGGGAGGCCTACCCGGCCTCGACGGTCGCCCTCGAGGCGTCGAACCCGCTCGAGATGCTCATCGCCACGATCCTCTCCGCGCAGTGCACCGACGCGCGCGTGAACCAGGTGACGAAGACCCTCTTCACGAAGTACCGACGCGCCGAGGACTACCTCGCGGTCCCGGAGGAGGAACTGCGCGAGGACATCCGTTCCACGGGCTTCTTCAATCAGAAGGCGAAGTCCGTGCGGGGGACCTGCCGACGACTGGTCGAGGTCTACGGGGGGGAGGTCCCCGACACGATGGATGATCTCCTCACGCTCCCCGGCGTGGCCCGCAAGACCGCCAACGTCGTCCTCGGCAACTCCTTCGGGAAGGTCGAGGGCATCGCCGTGGACACGCACGTCCGGCGGCTGTCGCAGCGCTTCGGGTTCTCGACGACGGCCGATCCGACGCAGATCGAGCGCGACCTGATGGCGCTCCTGCCGAAGGCGGACTGGTTCGACGCGACGTACCGCCTCGTCGACCACGGGCGCCTCACCTGCACCGCGCGCTCGCCGAAGTGCGACGCGTGCCCGGTCGAGGACCTCTGTCCGGCGAGCCAGGCATGAGGGACCCGTTCGTCGTCGCGCACCGCGGCGCGTCCTCGACGCACCCCGAGAACACGATCGCCGCGTTCGAAGCCGCGATCGCGCTCGGGGCGCCCTTCGTCGAGTGCGACGTGCGGCTCTCGTCCGACGGCGTGGCCGTGGTCATCCACGACCCGACGCTCGAGCGCACGACCGACGGGGTCGGAGCCGTGCACGAGCGCGCCGCCGCGGACCTGCGACGGCTGAACGCCGGTTCCGCCGCATCGCCGCAGCGCATCCCGCTGCTCACGGAGGTGCTCGACCTCGCGTCGAACCGCGCCGGCCTCGTCCTCGAGATCAAGAACCTGCCCGGGGAACCGAACTTCACCCTCGGGGAGGAGCCGATCGTCGAGGCGACGCTGCGCGCACTCGACGCGCGCGCGTTCGTGGGGCAGGTGCTCGTCGTCTCGTTCAACCCCGCGTCGGTCGTCGCGGCCCGCGACGCCGGGGGTGTCGCGGCCCGCCTACTACTCGCGGGCCGCGACGACCCGCGAGCGGGCCTCGCGGGGCCGGCGGGCGCCGCGAGGGCG
>JBJTHT010000054.1:0-4210 GCA_046094605.1 Actinomycetota bacterium
ACGACGGCCGAGCCGATGAAGCCGCTGCCCCCGGGGGTTCCTCCTAGGCGGCCGTGGCGCAGCTCGCCGTGACCGGGATGGACCAGTTGCCCGCGACCGGGCTCCCCTCGACGGCACGCGCCGTCCAGGCGTCGGAGGCGCTCGCGAAGTTCTTCGTCACGACGAGGGACCGGAGGTTCGCCGGCGTCGGGCTCGAGAGGCGGTAGCCCCCGCCGACCACGACCTTGCTCGACGGACACGTCGCGGTGACGCCCTTGTCGAGGGAGTTGGACGAGGACGTGACCGACACCGAGGTCCGACCGCTCACGCCGTTGACGCCGGGGATGCCCTGCGCGCCGGGCGTGCCGAGCGAGGGTGTCTCGAGCTGGACGAGCCCGCGCGTGACGTTTCGGCCGAGGAAGCAGCCGTTCACGCAGGTGTCGGAGGCGGTGATGAGCAGGTCGTCGTTCAGGTCGACGTAGCCGTTGTAGATCGAGGAGACGGTTCCCGCGCAGGCGAGGGCCGAGCCGAGGACGTCGATGCCCCCGATGACGTCAATCGTGCAGTCGTCGCTGTCGATGGCCCCGCTTCCGTTCGAGTCCACCTTGCCGGCAAGCGCCTGCCAGGCGAAGTCCGCCGCCGCAACGCTCGTGCTTGTCGGCGTCGCGACGTTCGTGAAGATGGCGGGGACCGGCCAACCGTCGGGGATCGCGCGCTTGTCCGGCGTCGCGAACGTGTCCGAGATCCAGGTCATCGCACCGTTCTCCACCCAGATGAAGAGGCCGTCTGCCGACCCGTCGTAGGCGCGCAGCACGCAGACGTCGGACGCATCGATGGAACCGTCGCCGACGCTCCCGGCGTTCACGTCCGCGGCCAGGATCCCCCACCCATCGCAGTCGATGTAGCCGCCGAGGATGTCGGTGTCGCCGAAGAACGCCTGGGCGTTGTCGGAGGCGTCCCCGCTCCCGTCCCCGTTCATGTCAAGCGCACCGCCGAAGGCGATGGGGGCGAGGGTGCCGCTGTACGCGGTGGCATCGGCCCGACCCGTGCCGAGGAACGTGACCAGGAGGACGAGGACGACCGCGAGGAGCGATGTGAGCGCCGTCCGGGAGCGACCGGCCGAGCCGGGTGAGATGACCGTGGGGGCGGCCATGGGGAACCTCCTCTTGACGAAGGGAAGATGTGCCCCATGAGGAAACCGCGTCCCGGGGGCGGGTGCAAGCACCCGCCCCCGGGACGGCGGGGACGCGGGTACCGTTCGGGCATGCGGATCGGGGTGGGACTGCCGAACTCGGTGCTCGGGGCGAGCGGGGACCAGGTCCTCGCGTGGGCGCGCCGCGCCGAGGCACGGGGGTTCTCGACCCTCGCGACCGTCGACCGCCTGAACTACCCGACCTACGACTCGCTCATCGCCCTCGCCGCCGCGGCGGGCGCGACCGAGCGCATCGAGCTCATGACCAACGTGGTCCTCGGCCCGGCGTACGAACCGCTCGTCCTCGCCCGCCAGACGGCGAGCCTGTCCCTCCTCTCGGGCGGACGCCTCCGCCTCGGTCTGGGTATCGGCGCGCGGGCCGACGATTTCCAGGCCACGGGCAAAGACTTCTCGGACCGGGGCAAGCGCTTCGACGCCCTCCTCGAGACGCTCCACGCCGCGTGGCGCGGCGACGACCTCGTCCGGTCGGTCAACACGGACCCGGTCTCCCTCGTCCCCTCCGCGGTGGACGTCCCGATCCTGATCGGCGGCCAGCCGCGCTTCGCCGCGCCGCGCGCCGCGCGATGGAACGCGGCGTGGACGATCGGTGGCGGCGGCGTGGAGCTCGCCGCCAAGGGCATCGAGGTGTTCCGCGCGGAGTGGGAACGCGCGGGCGGCGAGGGAGCGCCGCGGTTCGTCGCGCGCGTGGACTTCTCGCTCGGCGCCGACCTCGTCGAGGAGTCCAAGCGGAACCTGCGCACCTACTACTCCTTCGTCGGCCCCTACGTCGAGGGCGTCGTCGAGGGCGCGCCGCGCACGCCCGACGAGATCCGCATGGCGATCGACGGCTACGCCGCGCTCGGCGTCGAGGAACTCGTGTTCTCGCCCACCGCGACCGATCCCGCGCAGGTGGACCGGCTCGCCGACGTCGCGTTCCGGTAGCATCCGCAGACCTTCACCCGACCGAAACCGCACCGACGAGAGGAGTCCCCGTGCCCAAGGCGACGTTCGTGACCTCGATGGGTTCCTTCACCGTGTCGCTCATGCCCGAGCACGCGCCGGAGACGGTCGCGAACTTCGTGGGCCTCGCGACGGGGACCAAGGAGTGGACCGACCCGCGCGACGGGAAGAAGAAGTCGGAACCGCTCTACGCGGGCACCGTGTTCCACCGCGTCATCGACGGCTTCATGATCCAGGGCGGGGACCCGACGGGAACCGGTCGGGGCGGCCCCGGCTTCACCTTCAAGGACGAGGTCGGCCCGGGCACGCCCCGGTTCAACCAGGTCGGGCGCCTCGCGATGGCCAACGCCGGCCCCGGGACGAACGGCTGCCAGTTCTTCGTGACGGTCACCGAGACCCCGCACCTCAACGACCGCCACACGATCTTCGGCCAGGTCGTCGAGGGCTACGACGTCGTCGCGGCGATCGCGGTGGTCCCCACGGACTCGTCCGACACGCCGCGCACGCCCGTCACGATCGAGCGCATCGACATCGAGGAGTAGCGCCCCAGCGCACCCCCGCTCCGCCGCCGGTTGACAGCCTCCGACGGCGGGATGAGGCTTCGCGCGGCGGCGCACGGCGCGCCGGGACGGGGAGGCTCCATGGCGCGCGGTGCTGCACTCCGGGACGAACCCAGGGCCCATCCCATCGCCCTGCGGGGCGTGACGAAGACCTACCGCCTGGGCGACGAGGTCGTCCGGGCGCTCGACGACGTGACCCTCGACATCGCGCAGGGCGAGTTCGTCGCGATCTGCGGCCCTTCGGGGTCGGGCAAGTCCACGCTCGCCAACATCGTCGGGGGCCTCGACCGGCCCGACTCCGGCGTGGTGACCGTGGGCGGCGTCGACCTCTCGAAGGCCGGTGACCGGGAGCTCTCGGCCTACCGCAACCGCACGATCGGGTTCATCTTCCAGTCGTTCAACCTGCAGCCCCGCGACACCGCGCTCGAGAACGTGATGGCGCCGCTCGTGTTCGCCGGGGTGGGCAAGAAGGAACGGCGCTCGCGGGCCGCCAAGACCCTCGAGCTCGTCGGCCTCGGGGACCGGATCGACCACCGGCCCACGCAGCTCTCGGGCGGCCAGCGCCAGCGCGTCGCGATCGCCCGCGCGCTCGCCAACGAGCCCGCGATCCTGATCGCCGACGAGCCGACGGGGAACCTCGACTCGCAGCGCGGCAGGGAGGTCATCGAGAACCTCCGGGGCCTCAACCGGCAGTTCGGCGTGACGCTCCTCATGATCACGCACGACCCCGCGGTCGCGGCCTCCGCGCCGCGGGTGCTCGACATCCTGGACGGCCACGTGACCGATCGGAGGCGATGATGGGGATCGGCGACGCCATCCGCATGGCGCTGCGCAACATCCGGCGCCAGAAGACCCGCTCGTTCCTGACGATCTTCGCGATCGTCATCGGCTCGCTCGCGGTCACGATCATGCTCGCGCTCACGCTGAACGCCACGTCCTACGTCCGGGCCGCCGCCGAGCGCACCGGCCTCTCGACGCGGGTCTTCGTGACCGGCGAGAAGGGCGTGGACTACTACTCGGCCGGGCAGGGGTTCAGCAGGTCCACGAACAAGCTCACGCAGAGCTCGATCCAGACCGTCTCGGTCGTGCCCCACGTGGCGGCGGTGGCGGGGCTGGCCTCGACGCCGTTCCAGCGTCTGCGGTTCAACGGGGTCGAGGTCCGCGACATGCACTCGGTCGCCGTCCAGCCGACGGGGGCCATCGCCCACTCCATGCTCGCCGGTCGCGACCTCACGCCCGAGGCCACCGGTGAGGTCGTGCTGGTCTCCTCCAAGCTGGCGCAGCTGATCGGGTTCGACGCGGGTTCCTACGACGACCTCGTGGGCCAGCGGGTCACGCTCGTCACCGACCAGTGGTTCCGCGGGCCGGGAGCGGACCAGACGACCTGTTCCCCCGACAACGGGTGCGGACCCACGCCGCTCGAGGCCACGGTCCTCGGCGTCTACGAGGGCGATGCCGAGGTGAGCGTGGCCTACGACTGGGCCTACGCGCTCGCCACCGAGACGTTCCAGGAGGGCTG
>JBJTHT010000055.1:0-2312 GCA_046094605.1 Actinomycetota bacterium
TCGGAGCACTTCGGGTTGCGACCCGACATCCTCACGTCGGCCAAGGGCGCGACCGGCGGCGTGTTCCCCTTCGGCTTCGCCGCGGCCTCCGGTGCCGTGGCCGACGCGATCACGTCGAAGGCGTTCGTGCACGGCTTCACCTGGTCGCACAACGGCGTGGGGGCGGCCGTCGCGCACGCGGCGCTCCGCCGCCTGCGCGCCGCCCGCCTCGTCGAGGCCGCGGACGAGGGCGGCGCCGCGCTCCTCGAGGACCTCCGCGAGCGCCTCGCCGACCATCCGAACGTGGGCGAGGTCCGCGGCCTCGGGATGCTCCTCGGCATCGAGTTCGTCGCGGACCGCGCGACCAAGGCTCCATTCCCGCGCGGCGAGCAGGTGACCGAACGCGTCCTCGCCGCCGCGCGCGACCGCGGCCTGCTCCGGTCCTCGAGCACCGGTCACGTCGACGGGATCGGCGACCTCGTCGTGCTCGGTCCGCCCCTGGGGCTCACGGTGGAGGAACGCGGTCTCGTCGTGGAGCGCACGGGGGACGCGATCGCCGCCACGCCGTTGTGCGACCAGGTGAAGCCGTGCACGAAGGCCTTCGACGTGATCGCGTCGGCCACCGCGCCGGACGCCGCGGCGAACCCGAAGGGGAACACGCCGCCGGTCGCGCCCTTGGCCGACGTGAGGATGTCGGGTCGCAGCCCGAAGTGCTCCGAGGCGAACCAGCGACCCGTGCGGCCGAAGCCGGTCATCACCTCATCGGCGATCACGAGGACGCCGTGCCGCCGGCAGACCTCCTGCACCACCGGCCAGTAGTCGGCCGGCGGCACGGCGCCGGCGAGCGTCGCGCCGGCGACCGGTTCCGCGATGAAGGCGGCCACGCGCCCCGGACCGAGGTCGAGGATCGCGCGCTCGAGCTGGAGCGCGAGCGCCGCGCCGCACGCGTGCGGGTGGTCCGGCATCGTGCAGCGGTACTCGTAGGCAGCGTCCACGTGATGGAACCGCCCCAGCCACGGCGCGTACGGCGCGCGCAGCGGTTCCTTACCGCTCGCGTCGAGGGCCCCGGTGGTGTTCCCGTGGTACGACCCGCGGCGCGCGATCACGACGTCGCGGTCCGCGTCGCCGCGGGCGAGGTGGTACGCGCGCGCCATCTTGAGCGCGGTCTCGACGGCCTCGCTGCCGCCCGACACGGGGTAGATGCGCGCGTCGTCCATGGGCAGGAGCGGCGCGAGGTCGTCGGCCCAGGCCTCGAGCGCGTCGGTCGTGAAGGCGGTCCCGTGCACGTAGTCGACGTGGCCCGCCTGCTCGGCCATCGCGGCGAGCAGGGCGGGGTCGCCGTGCCCGACGTTGACGACGATCGCGCCGCCGGCAGCGTCGAGGTAGCGACGGCCCTCGGTGTCGACGATCCAGGCGCCGTGGGCGGAGGCCGCGCGCGGGAGCTCGCGGCCGATGACGCGGCGGAAGACGTGGGTCATCGGGAGTACATCCCCTCGGGGTCGAGTTCCTCGCGGATCAGGCGGAGTTCCTCGGCGGTCGGTGCCGGCGTCTCGGCCAGGTCACCGGCCACGCGCGGTTCCCACGCCATCGCGCCGCGCACCTGCTCGAGCGACACGCCCGGGTGCAGGTGCGTGAGCGTCATCTCCCCGGTCGTCGCGTCGAACCGGTACTGGCCGAGGTCGGTCACGACCGAGGACGGACCGTTCCCCCACCATCCGCGCGCCGCGTCGTGGTCCGGATCGCCGGAGTGACCCGGCGAGGTCCGGAAGTCGAGGCGTTCGACGAAGGAGCGCTTCCCCTGGCGCATGATGACGAACACCTTGCGCGCGTTGATCGCGATCTCGCACGCCCCGCCCGAGCCGGGCAGCCGCGTCGTCGGCGCCTCGTAGTCCCCGATCACCGTCGTGTTGATGTTGCCGAAGCGGTCGATCTGCGCGGCGCCGAGGAACCCGACGTCCACGAGGCCCGCCTGCAGGTAGTACGCGAAGAGTTCGAACATCGGCGTGACCGCGGTGGACCCGGTCACGAGCGTCGGGTCGCCGATCGAGAGGGGCAGGCGGCGCGGGTCGGCGCCGAAGATGCCCGACTCGTAGATCAGGTCGAGGTCGGGCGCGACCGTGCGCTTGGCGAGGTTGCACACGATGTTCGGCAGGCCGATGCCCACGAAACACACGCGCTCGGCGGCGAGCTGGCGCGCGCTCGCGGCGATCATCAGCTCGGAGGGCGACCAGTCGCTCACGCGTACGCCCCGTAGTCGACGACGCCGGATGGCGCGGGGCCGGGGCGCAGCGCCTCGCGCGCGGCCGACCCGAACTTCGCCACGTAGTCGGCGT
>JBJTHT010000056.1:0-2613 GCA_046094605.1 Actinomycetota bacterium
GCCAGCGGTACGCCGCCACGGCGGCGATGCCGTCGGCGCCCCAGACGCCGGGCACGCGTTCGCCGATCGCCGCGGCGAGTCGCTTCGCGGGATTGACCGAGGTGGGTGCACCGGGACCGAGGGTGGCAGCGAGGGAGGCGAGCGTCGTCGCCGACGCGTCGACGTCGGCCGCAGCCTCCCGCAGGACCCCCGAGGCCTCGAGCAGGCCGACGAGCGCGCCGACGAGATGGCCGAGGGCGGCGCGCGGCTGCGCGCCGCCCGGCACGGTGGCGAGCGGGAGCGAGAGGTCGGCGGCGCGCGTGCCGATGCGCCCCCCGGCGGCGATCGCGAGGACGCGTGCCCGTCGTCTGGGGCGCCGACGGCATCGCCGCCGTGGCGGCGTACCGCTGGCGCACGCAACTCAACGAGAACGCGAAGGTGCCGGCGTTCTCGGCCGCGATGTCGGAACTCGATCACAACGAGATCGTCGGATGGAACGAGGAGAGCGGCCGACGCTTCGCGATCGTGGCGCTGCGCGTCGAGGGGGAGGGCGACGACCTCGATGCCCGGTACGCCTTCACGGCCGGCGTCGCGCGCGCGGCGGGCGCGACCGTGGATGAGATCTGGGCCACGGGGGAGCGTCCGCTCGCACGGCTCCTGTCGCTCGTCGTGACCGGCGACTTCGCCTCGACCTACCTCGGCATCCTGCGCGGGGTGGACCCGACGCCCGTCGAGGCGATCGCCCGGCTGAAGGAGCACCTGCGATGACGCTGCTGCCCTCGCCACCCGACGGGAACGCCGACGCGGCGGCGGAGGTCGTGCGCGCGCGCTGCGGTCTCGTCCCCGCCGTCGCGATCGTCCTGGGGTCGGGGCTCGGCGCGGCGACCGCGTCGATGGAGGAGGAGGCCTCGTTCGGGTTCGACGAACTGCCGGGGTTCCCGGCGCCGACGGTGCCGGGCCACGCGGGTCGGCTCGTCCTCGGGCGGATCGCCGGCGTCCCGGTCGCCGTGTTCCGTGGCCGCATCCACTTCTACGAGGGCAACGACCTCGCCACCTGCGCGCTCCCGATCCGGCTCGCGCGTGCCCTCGGGGCGCGGGCGGCGATCCTCACGGCGGCCACCGGCGGCATCGGGGCGGACCTCGCGACCGGCCATCTCGTCGTGGGGACCGACCACATCAACCTCCTGGGCCAGAGCCCGCTCCGCGGGTGGCGGCGCCCGGACGGTTCGCCTCCCTTCGTGGACATGTCGGGGGCGTACGATGACGCCCTCGCCGACCTCGCCGTGGCGGCCGCCGCGGACCGGGGCATCCCGGTCTCGCGGGGGGTCTACGCGGCGATGCCGGGACCGATGTACGAGACGCCGGCCGAGATCGGGTTCCTCCGGACGATCGGGGCGACGGTGGTCGGCATGTCGGTGGTTCCCGAGGCCGTCCCCGCCCGGGCGCTGGAGATGCGCGTGCTCGGCCTGTTCTTCGTGACGAACCAGGTCGGGGTCGAGGTGCGCCACGAGGACGTAGTGCGCGCCTCGGACGCGATGGCGGGATCGATCGGCGAGGTGATCGCCGAGGTGCTGGCGAAAGGAGCTCCATGGCAGGCGACGTGAAGGATCCCGGGCTCGCCGGGACGGGACGCGAGCGGATCGCGTGGGCCGGCGCCGAGATGCGCGTCCTCGGCCTGATCCGCGAACGCTTCGAGAAGGAACGGCCGCTCGACGGGATCCGCATCGGCGCGTGCCTGCACGTGACGACGGAGACCGCGAACCTTATGCACACGCTCGCCGCCGGTGGCGCCCAGGTCGTGCTCTGCGCGTCGAACCCGCTCTCCACGCAGGACGACGTGGCGGCGGCCCTGTCGGCCGACGGCATCCCGACCTACGCGATCAAGGGCGAGGACACCGAGACGTTCTTCCGCCACATCAATGCGGTCCTCGACACGCATCCGCACATCACGATGGACGACGGTGCGGACATGGTGAGCACGCTCCACACGGAGCGAACGGGCCAGATCGAGGAGATCATCGGCGGCACCGAGGAGACGACGACGGGCGTCATCCGTCTGCGGGCGATGGCAGCCGACGGCGCGCTGCGCTATCCGATCGTCTCGGTGAACGACGCCGACACGAAGCACCTCTTCGACAACCGCTTCGGGACCGGGCAGTCCACGATGGACTCGATCATGCGGGCGACGAACTTCCTCCTCGCGGGGCGCACCGTCGTCGTCGCGGGCTACGGGATGTGCGGGCGCGGCGTCGCCTCGCGCGCCCGCGGTCTCGGCGCCCAGGTGGTCGTCACCGAGGTCGAACCGCTCGCGGCGCTCGAGGCGGTCATGGAGGGCTACCGCGTCATGCCGCTGCGCGAAGCGGCCCGCATCGGCGACATCTTCGTCACCGTCACCGGGGACAAGGCGGTGCTGCGCCGCGAGCACATGGAACTGATGAAGGACGGCGCGGTCATGGCCAACGCGGGTCACTTCGACGTCGAGATCGACAAGCCCGGTCTCGCGTCCTCGCCCCGCAGGATCAGCGCGCCCTTCAGACCGAGCGGCGCGTGGGCGAAGCGCGCCCGGAGCGAGTTGCCCTGCTCGATGCCCCCGGCGGAGCTAGGTCCCCTCGTGCGAGGACGGGAGGGACGCCG
>JBJTHT010000057.1:0-5023 GCA_046094605.1 Actinomycetota bacterium
CGACGTACCGCCCCCGATCGCCTCGAGGCGCTCGTAGAGCGTGCGGAACTCGAGCGAGGTGAACAGCGTCCGGATGCGCTCCATGTCCCAATCGCCCACGGTGCAGGCCTCGGGGGCGACGCCGAGATCGAGGTCGGTGACGAGGCGCGCGATGTCCTTGTTGCGTTCCAGATCCGCGCGCGAGGTCTCGATCGAGGCGCCGAGCTTGCCCGGGATCTCACCCACGCGGTCGAGGATCGCCTCCACGCTCCCGAAGTCCCGCACCAGCTTCGCGGCGGTCTTCTCACCCACCCCGGGGACGCCCGGGATGTTGTCGGACGGATCCCCCTTGAGGGCGACGAAGTCGAGGTAGCGGGAGGCAGAGACGCCGAAGCGTTCCTCGACGGCCGCCTCGTCGTAGCGGACGATGTCGGAGATCCCCTTGCGGTTGAACATCACCGTGATCCCCGGACGCACGAGCTGGAAGAAGTCGCGGTCCGCCGTCACGATCGTGACGTCCATCCCGGCCTCGCTCGCCCGCAGCGCCATGGTCGCGATCGCGTCGTCGGCCTCGTGGCCCTCCACCCGGAGGACCGGGACCGCCAGCGCCTCGAGGACCTCCTGGATCAGGCCGATCTGTTGGCGGAACTCGTCCGGCGCTTCCGGGCGACCCGCCTTGTACTCGGCGTAGCGTTCGAGCCGAACGGTCGGCGCCCCCAGGTCGAAGGCGACGGCGAGGTGGTCCGGTCGCTCGTCGGCGAGGAGCTTGATGAGCATCGACGTGAACCCGTAGACGGCGTTCGTGACCTGACCGGTGCTCGTCGCCAGGGTCGTCGGGAGGGCGTAGAAGGCGCGGTAGGACAGGCTGTGACCGTCGAGGAGGAACAGCCGGGGCGCCACGGGGCGATGCTAGCGCGGGCACGATGGTTGACAGGGAATCCGACCGCGCAGGTAGGATTCGTCGCGGAGCGCGTCGCGCTCGCACCGACGACCCGCGAGGGACCCGGCTTGGGAGCAACGTTCGTCATCGCGCTGCGCGAGGGCATCGAGGCCTCCCTCATCGTCTCGATCCTCCTCGCGTACCTGACGAAACTCGACCGTCGGGACGCCCACGGCGCCGTCTGGGCGGGGACCTTCGGCGCCGCCGGCCTGAGCGTCGTCCTCGGCGGCATCCTCTTCGCCGTCGGCGCGCGCTTCGATGGGACCGCCGAGCAGCTCTTCGTGGGCGTCGTCACGATCCTGGCCGTCGGCGTCCTCACCTGGATGATCCTCTGGATGCGCGTGCAGGGGTCGCGGATGCGCACAGAACTCCAGGGACGCGTGGACGCCGCGATCGGCGGGGGTCGCGCCGCGCTGGTCGCGATGGCGTTCCTCGCGGTGCTGCGCGAGGGCGTCGAGACCGCCCTGTTCCTCTTCGCCGCGGCCAAGGGCACCGCCGCTCCCGGCACGGACACCCTCGCGCAGCTCCTCGGCGCGGTGTTCGGCCTGAGCGTCGCGATGGCGATCGGGCTGCTCCTCTACGGCGGCGGCATCCGCCTCGACCTGCGCACCTTCTTCCGTGCCACCGGGCTCGCGCTGGTCGTGATCGCGGCCGGCCTCCTCGGATACGGGATCCACGAGTTCCAGGAGGCGGGCGTTCTCCCCTTCCTCGCGACGCGTGCCCTCGACCTCTCCGGCATGCTTCCGGACGATCGCGGCGTCGGCGCACTGCTGCGCGCGCTCGTCGGGTACCACGCGACACCGTCGCTGCTCGAGGTCGTCGCCTGGGTCGGCTACATCGGCATCGTCGGACGCGCGTTCCTGCGTCCGGTCGTCGCCCCTACCACGGAACGCGTCGCGGTGTCCTGACCCCGGACCGGGCGACCCCCGCCCGTCCGATTGACAGGTTCCACCCCCGTCGCTACGGTTCGCCCATCGAACGGGCCGGGTGACCGACCGGACGACACTCGCGTTTGGGGAAGGCGTGAGTGGAGCCGGTCGGTCACCCGGCCCGTTTCGCGTTCCCCGAGGCCGCGCGCCGGATCAGAGGACCGCGTCGAGGAAGCGCCGCACCTCGGGGTCGCCCGAGGAGAAGAGTTCCTCCGGCGCCCCCTGGGCCCGGATGACGCCCTCGTGGAAGAAGGCCATCCGGTCGGCGACCTCGCGGGCGAACCCCATCTCGTGGGTGACGACCATCATCGTCATGTGCATGTCGACCGCGAGGGACTTCATGACACCGAGCACCTCGCCGATCAGCTCCGGGTCCAGGGCGGAGGTCGGCTCATCGAAGAGCATGACCTCGGGCTCCATCGCGAGCGACCGCGCGATGGCGACGCGCTGCTGCTGACCCCCGGAGAGCCGGATCGGGTACTCGTCCGCCTTCGCCGCGAGGCCGACCCTGGCGAGGAGCTCGAGGGCGAACGGCCGGACCTCGTCGGCCGCGCGGCCCTTCACCGTGACGGGCCCCTCCATCACGTTCTCGACGGCCGTCATGTGGGGGAACAGGTTGAAGGATTGGAACACCATGCCGCAGTGGGTGCGGAGCTGGCGGATGCGCTCCAGCTTGTGGCGCGTGCGATGCCCTCCCTCGAGGCGCGTCCCCGCGACCTCGATGGTGCCCGAGGTCGGATCCTCGAGGAAGTTGACGCACCGCAGAAGGGTCGACTTACCGGAGCCGGAGCGGCCGAAGATCACGACGACCTCGCCCCGGTCGACCTCCATGCTCACGTCTCGGAGCACCTCGAGCTCGCCGAAGCGCTTCGTGAGGTGTTCGATGCGGACGACCGTCTCGCCCATCAGTGGGGGATCCCCGCGACGGCCCGCACGTGGCCCTTGGAGAGTCGGCGTTCGAGCCGCCCCTGGAAGTAGGTGAAGATCGCGGTCAGGGCCCAGTAGAGCCCGGCCGCGAGCACGAGCGCCTCCAGGCTCTTGAAGTCCTTCTTGCCCATCAGCTGGGCGCGGCGGAAGAGCTCCGCCGTCGTCGCCGTCGCCCCGAGGAAGGAGACGAGCGCGGAGTCCTTCATCATCGCGATGAACTCGTTGCCGGTGGGCGGGATGATGATCCGGAGGGCCTGGGGCAGGACGACCCGGCGCATCTTCTGCCGATAGGTCATCCCGAGCGCCTCCGCAGCCTCGGCCTGTCCATGGCCCACGGCCTGGATCCCCGCACGGAAGATCTCCGTCATATAGGCGCCGTAGTTCAAACCGAGGGCCAGGACCCCCGCGACGGCCGCGTCGAGGGTGAGGACGTCCGACAGGGTCCCGGGGAGCCCCGGGAACTGCTGTTCGAGATTGACGCCGACCTGGGGAAGCGCGAGGTAGATCAGGAACATCTGCACGATCAGGGGCGTCCCGCGGAAGAAGGACGCGTAGAACCCCGAGAGCCCGAAGGCGACGGGGTTGCGCGAGAGGCGGCCGAGCGCCCCGATCAGCGCCATCACGATCGCGAGCACGATGCCGGCGAGGGCGATCGTGATCGTGTAGCGGAGCCCGCCGAAGACGTAGGCGAACTTCTCCGACATCCACGCCGTGTCGAACCGCGAGGCCGCGAAGAACGCCCCGACGACGAGGAAGATGAGGGCCCAGACCCCGGCGAGCTTGACCCCGAACGGGATGCGCGCGGTGGCGAGAGCGATGCGGTCGGACCGGGGACCGACCGGGGGGAGCCGGGTTTCCCCGGCTCCCCCCGTTGCCGTCCGATCGTTCACGGCGATCCGCTACCCGATCTGGCTCAGGCCGGCGCCTGGGACTGGTCGATGCCGACCCACTGGATCGACGACGCCGCGAGCGTTCCATCCGCCCGCATCTCGTCGAGGATCGCGTCGACAGCCGCCAGCAGGGACGCGGGATCCAGTTCCGAGCTCTTGTCGAAGGCGACCGACATCGGCTCGCCGAAGTAGGCCGGTGCGAGGATCTTCCCGGCGTTCCCCTCGTCGATCCAACCCTGCGCCACCGACGCCGTGATCACCGCGGCGTCCACGCGGCCCGCCACGAGGTCGGCGAGCGCAGTCGTGTCCGTGTCGTAGGTGCTGATGATCGCGTCGTCGACCACGTAGTCGATCGAGACTCCGTCGATCGCGAGCGCGCCCTGCAGGAACGCGTCGTAGGTGCACTCGCCGCAGACGCCGATCCGCTTGCCGTCCAGGTCCGCCGACGGGTCGGCGAGCGAGGAATCGGCCGGGACGACGGCCACCGCGAGCCCGTAGTAGTACGGCGCGGTGAACCACAGCACGTCCTTGCGTTCCGCGGTCGCGGTCATCGAGCCGACGCTCATGTCCCACCGGCCGTTCCAGGAACCGGCCGTGATCACGTCCCAGTTCGGGGTCTCCCACGCGACCTCGACGCCGAGGCGGTTCGCGATCTCGGTCGCGACGTCGATGTCGAACCCTTCGTACTCGCCGGTCGTCTCGTTCAGGTAGGACTGCGGCGGGTACGCGGGGTCGGTCGAGACCCGGATGACCCCGTCCGCGCAGATCTTCGCGAGGAGGTCACCGGCAGACTGATCGACCGACGCGCAGACGCCGGATGTGGAACCGCCGCCGCCGCCGCTCTCCTCGGCGCTCGAGCCGCAAGCGGCCGCGAACACGGAGATGACGGCACCGACGACCACGAATCGCTGCAGGCGGTGCTTGGACATCGCTTCCCCCTTTCCCGGGGACCGATCCCCCCGGGCGTTTCCGCACTATAGGTCGGGGGTCTCCGGGACACAATCCGAGGCCGCTACGCTAGCGGCGCCGCCGGGGTGGTGGAACTGGCAGACACGCGGGTCTCAAACACCCGTGGGCCGAGAGGCTCGTGAGGGTTCGACCCCCTCCCCCGGCACCTCAGCGGTTCCGGTTCGACGCCCAGAGTCCGCCGACGACCGCGATGACGACGACGGCGATCAGCACGACCCCGAATCCGGCGAGCGGATTGCGCGCCGTCTGCGCGAGCAGGCTGTCCATGCCGAGCTCCTTCCCCGCCCCGAGGCGACGCAACCGTTCCGAGGCTCAGACCACGTGGCCCTCGACCTGCGTGCCGCGACCGTCGAAGCGCTCCAGGCCGAGCGACGTCACGTCCACGGTCC
>JBJTHT010000058.1:0-7709 GCA_046094605.1 Actinomycetota bacterium
TGCGGCACGATCATCAACCCGATGATCGTCGAGGGGCAGGTCCACGGCGGCATCGCGCAGGGCGTCGCGGAGGCCCTCTACGAGGAGGCCGTCTACGACGAGGAGGGGAACCTCACCACCTCGTCGCTCGTGCAGTACCTCGTCCCGAGCGCCAACGAGATCCCGCACGTGAAGCTCGGGCACATCGAGACGCCGAGCACGACGAACCCGCTCGGCGTGAAGGGCATCGGCGAGGCCGGGACGATCGCGTCCCCGCCGGCGGTCGTCAACGCCGTCGTGGACGCCGTCGCCCACCTCGGCGTCGAGATGATCCAGAAGCCGGCATCGCCGGAGCGCGTCTGGCGCGCGATCCGCGCTGCCAAGGGAGGTGCCAAGTGATCCCCGCCCCGTTCGAGTACCGGCGGGCCTCCTCCGTCAAGGAGGCCGTGACGCTCCTCGGCAGCGACGAGGACGCGAAGGCGATCGCGGGCGGGCACTCGCTCCTGCCGCTCATGCGCCTTCGGCTCGCACGACCCTCCGTACTCGTCGACATCGCGCGGATCGATGGTCTCTCCTACGTCCGCAAGGACGGCAAGGAGGTCGCGATCGGCGCGCTGACGCGCCACCACGACGTCGCATCCGATCCCGTGCTCGCCAAGGAATGCCCGATCGTGGCGTGGACCGCCGGACAGATCGGCGATCCGCAGGTGCGTCACGTCGGCACGATCGGCGGTTCCGTCGCGCACGCCGACCCGGCGTCGGACCTGCCGACGGTGCTGCTCGCGCTCGGCGCGACGTTCGTGATCCAGGGACCGAAGAAGGAACGCCGCGTCGCCGCGGCCGACTTCTTCCAGGGCCTCTTCACGGCGGACCTCGCGGCCGACGAACTGCTCACCGAGGTCCGCGTGCCGGTCACCGCGGGGCAGGGCTGGTCGTACCAGAAGTTCCGCCGCCGGGCGCAGGTCTGGGCCATCGTCGGCGTCGCCGCGCTGACCGGCAACGGCAGCGGGCCCGCCGTCGCGCTCACGAGCATGGGCGATCGACCGCTGCGGGCCGCGGGCGTCGAGCAGGCGCTCGCGGGCGGTGCGGATGCCCGCGCGGCGTCCGAGCACGCGGCCGCGGGGACGACGCCGCCGTCGGACGCCTTCGCGAGCGCGGAGTACCGGCGAGACGTCGCGCGGGTGATCGTCCGCCGTGCGCTCGAGGAGGCGGCGGGCCGCCGTCGCTGACGCGCGGCTAGTCTTGCGCGCGTGACGGCGATCCCCTACGCGTCGGTCGAGGAACTCGAGGCGGCGCTCCGGACGGAGCGCTACCTTGCCGACCGCGGCCTTGCGACCGCCATCTTCCTCGCGCTCTCCCTCGATCGGCCGCTCCTCCTCGAGGGGGAGGCCGGTGTGGGCAAGTCCGAGGTGGCGAAGGTCCTCGCGTCGCTGCTCGGGCGCCGCCTGATCCGTCTCCAGTGCTACGAGGGCATCGACGCCTCGCAGGCGCTCTACGAGTGGAACTACTCCCGACAGCTGATTGCTGTACGCGCCACGGGCGACGCGGCCGCGACATCCGTCGAGGACCTGTTCGGGCCGCAGTTCCTGCTCGAACGTCCGCTCCTCGAGGCGATCCGTGCGGGGTCGAAGGCCGTGCTCCTCGTCGATGAACTGGACCGCGCCGACGACGAGTTCGAGGCGTTCCTCCTGGAGATCCTCTCGGAGTTCGCCGTCACGATCCCGGAGATCGGCCGCGTCGTCGCCGAGGAGCCGCCCGCGGTCATCGTGACGTCGAACCGCACACGCGAGCTCCACGACGCGCTCAAGCGTCGCTGCCTCTACCACTGGATCGATCACCCGGGGCTCGACCGCGAGATCGAGATCGTACGAACACGAGCGCCCGGTGTCGGCGAGGCGCTGGCGCGCGACGTCGCCGGTGCCGTCGCGCGCTTGCGGAACCTCGACCTCGCCAAGCGTCCCGGCGTCGCCGAGACGATCGATTGGGCGAACGCCGTCGCGTTCCTCGGCCACGATCGGCTCGACGCGGTGATGGCCGGAGAGACGCTCGGCGCCGTCCTCAAGGACCACGACGACCAGCAGCTGGCCGCCGCGCGCCTCGCGGAGGTCGTCGGCGATGCCGAGTCCTGACGCCGTCGATCGGCTCGTCGGGTTCGGCCGTCTCCTCCGCGCGCGCGGGCTCGAGGTCGGTACCGGGCGCATCCTCATCTTCTCCCGCGCCGCGGTACTCGTCGATGTCGGTGATCGCGACCAGCTCTACTGGGCGGGTCGCGCCTGCCTCGTCGGGCGGCCCGAGGACCGCGAGGTCTTCGATGCGGCGTTCGCTGAGTGGTTCGACCGGGCGCCGGATCTCCGTGTGGAACTCCAGCTCCCGATGCCGGGCGACGGCGTCCGCGGCGCGACACCCGAGGCCGAGCAGCTTGCCGCGACGATCGTGGAACAGGACGTGGCGAGCTCCTGGCGCGGGGCCGACGAGGACGAGGAACCGGAGGGGGAGACGGCGCTCCGCATCGTCGCGAGCGGTCACGAGGTCCTCCGGTCGAAGTCCTTCGCCGATCTCACCGACGAGGAGCGCGAGCGCATCGCGCGGCTGATCAGGCGCCTCGCCCGCCGGGCAGCGTTTCGACATGCGCGCGACGCTCCGACGGTCGCTGCGCACCGAGGGCGAACCCTTCCGCCGCGCGTGGCGCGCGCGCGGGACGCGCGCGCGCCCGATCGTCCTGCTCCTCGACGTCTCCGGATCCATGACGCCGTACGCGCGCGCGCTGCTCCACTTCGGTTACGCGGCGATGGCGGCCGGTCGCCGCGTGGAGGTGTTCTGCTTCGGCACGCGCCTCACCCGGGTGACGCGCTCGCTCGCGGCGCGCGACCCCGATCGCGCCGTCCGCGACATCGGCGCGCTCGTCGAGGACTGGGAGGGGGGCACGCGGATCGGGGAGTCGCTCCGGTCGCTCCTCGACGGCTGGAGCCAGCGCGCGGCGCTGCGGGGCGCGGTCGTCGTTCTGTGCTCCGACGGGCTCGAACGCGGGGAACCGGACGTGCTGCGGTCGCAGATGGCGCGCCTGCGTCGGCTCGCCCACCGGGTCGTCTGGGCCAACCCACTGAAGGGCGACCCGCGCTACGAACCGCTCGCGCGGGGGATGGCCGCCGCGCTTCCGTCGATCGACGTGTTCCTGTCGGGCCACAACCTCGAGAGCCTTGAGGAACTGACCGCCGCGATCGGCGCCTAGTCGTCCTTCTTGCGGAACACGCCGGCGATCGCGCCGCCGACCGCCTTCACGCCGAGGCCGAGCGCGTTGATCGAGTTGCCGTCGCCTGCCGCGATCGCCTCGCCGCTCATCGTCGCCTGGAGCCGATCGGCGAACTCCGCCGTGAGGCGCTTCGAAACGTCGGGAAGCAGTCCACGGGAGAGCTGCGCGACGGCACCCGTCATCGTGATGTCGGCCTGCATCCTGACGGTGGTCGCGCCGTCGGCGCCGGGCTCGAGCCAGGACGTGATCGTGGCGCTCGCGGCCCCCTTGCCCTTGGCCTCCATGCCCTTGGCGTGGAGCTGGACCCGGTGCGCCGCGTCATCGCGGGACACCATCTCGACGGTGCCGGCGAAGGCCAGCCCGACGGGTCCGAACTTGATCGAGACCTTCCCCTTCCAGTTTCTTTCGTCGACGGTCTCGGTCAACTCGGCCCCCGGCATGCAGGGGGCAACCTTCTCGACGTCCAGGAGGGTTGCCCAGACGCTGTCGATCGGGGCCTTGACGCTGAATTCGTTCTCGATGAGCACGGGGGCCTCCCTGAGGCGGCGGTTCTGAGGGGGGACGGTACACCCCGGGGTAGCCACCCCGCCAGCCCGACCTTGCGCGGGAGGTGCCCGCCGTGGTTCCATCCGGTCCTCGCTCGGCCGAAGGGAGCCACGGATGCTGCCCGCACGCTTCGAGTACCACCGAGCCGCGACGATCGACGAGGCGCTCGACCTCCTCGACCGCCATGGCGAGGACGCCAAGATCCTCGCCGGCGGCCAGAGCCTCATCCCGATGATGAAGCTCCGCTTCGCCTCGCCCGGGCACCTCATCGACATCAACGGCGTCGCAGGGCTCGCGGGCGCGCGCGACGACGGGGGCGTCCTCAAGATCGGTGCGCTCACCCGCCACCGCGACGTCGCATCCTCCGACGTCGTGCGCAGGCTCCACCCGACGATCGCGTCCGCGGCGCCCCAGATCGCCGACCCGCTCGTGCGGAACCTCGGCACGATCGGGGGATCGCTCGTCCACGCGGATCCCTCCGGCGACATCGGGTCCGTCATGCTCGCGCTCGGTGCGACCGTCGTGGCGCGCAGTGCGAAGGGCGAACGCGAGATCCCGATCCGCGAGTTCCTCAAGGACACCTTCACGACCACGCTCGCGCCCAACGAGATCCTCGTGGAGATCCGCGTCCCGAAGGCCGGCGCGAAGAGCGGCGGAACGTACCTCAAGCTCGAGCGCAAGATCGGTGACTACGCGACCGTCGGCGTGGCGTCCTTCCTCTCGCTGGACGGCGGGATAATCGGCCGCGCGGGGCTGGGGCTCACCTCCGTGGGTCTCATCAACGTGCAGGCGACCGCGGCCGAACAGGCGCTCGTCGGGCAGGCTCCGTCCAAGGAACTCTTCGCGAAGGCCGGAGACCTCGCCGCCGAGGTGGCGAGGCCCGTGTCCGATGTCCGCGGCACCGCGGACTACAAGCGCCACATGGTGAAGGTCTACACGCAGCGCGGACTCGCGGCGGCCGCCGCGATGGCCGGCTCGTCCGTCTAGGAGGTCGGCATGCAGATCACCGTCACCGTCAACGGGGAGGCGCACACGACGGAGGTCGAGTCGCGCACGCTCCTCGTCCACGTGCTGCGCGAGAACCTCGGACTCACGGGAACGCACATCGGATGTGACACGACCAGCTGCGGCGCGTGCACGGTGCTCCTCGACGGGGTCCCCGTGAAGTCCTGCACGATGTTCGGCGTCCAGGCCGACGGTCGCTCGGTGATGACGGTCGAGGGCCTTGAGACGGCAGCCGGACTCGACCCGATCCAGGCGGCGTTCAAGGAACACCACGGCCTGCAGTGCGGCTACTGCACCCCCGGAATGATGCTCGTCGGGAAGGCGCTCCTCGCCGAGAACGCTGCGCCCTCCGACGACGAGGTCCGCTGGGCGATCTCCGGGAACATCTGTCGCTGCACGGGCTACATGAACATCGTGAAGGCCATCCAGGCAGCCGGCGCCGCCTCCGCGACCGCCAGCGCGAAGAAGTAGGGGAGGGGACATGGCGACAACCGAAGAGATCCGCGGGCTCGGCCACAGCGTCCGACGCAAGGAGGACGACCGGTTCATCCGCGGCAAGGGGAACTACGTCGACGACGTGAAGCTTCCGGGGATGCTCCACATGGCGATCCTCCGCAGCCCGTTCGCGCACGCGAAGATCAACGGCATCGACACCTCGAAGGCGGCCGCGATCCCCGGCGTCGTCGCCGTCGTCACCGGTGAACTGATGGCCCAGCACAACCTCGCCTGGATGCCGACGCTCTCGCTCGACACCCAGGCCGTCCTCGCCACCGACAAGGTCCGCTTCCAGGGTCAGGAGGTCGCGGCGGTGATCGCGACCGACCCGTACATCGCGAAGGACGCCCTCGAGCACATCGAGGTCGACTACGAGCCCCTGCCGCCGGTCGTCACGCCGCAGCGTGCGCTCGAGGCCGACGCACCCGTCATCCGCACCGACAAGGACGGGCAGAAGGACAACCACATCTACCACACTGGGAGACCGGCGACCAGGCGAAGACCGATGCCGCCTTCGAGAAGGCCGACCTCGTGGTGAAACTGGACACCTTCTACCCCCGCTGCCACCCGTCGCCGCTCGAGACGTGCGGCTGCGTGGCGGACGTGAACCCGGCGACGGGCAAGGCGACAATCTGGATGACCTCGCAGGCTCCGCACGCGATCCGTACGGTGTTCGCCCTCGTCGCCGGCCTCCCCGAGGAGAACATCCGGATCATCTCCCCGGACATCGGAGGCGGCTTCGGGAACAAGGTGCCCGTGTACCCGGGCTACGTGGTCGCCACGGCGGCCTCCCTCCTTCTCAAGCACCCGGTCAAGTGGATCGAGGAGCGCACCGAGAACCTCATCTCCACGGGGTTCGCACGCGACTTCCACATGCACGGCGAGCTCGCGCTGAAGAAGGACGGCACGATGCTCGGGCTGCGGGCCTCGCTGCTGGCCGACGAGGGGGCCTTCCACGCGGACGCGCAGCCGACGAAGTTCAAGGTGGGCCTCTTCCACATCGTGTCGGGCTCCTACGACCTCCCCGCCGTGCACGTCTCGGCCGACGGCGCGTACACGAACAAGGCACCCGGCGGGGTCGCCTACCGATGCTCGTTCCGCGTCACGGAGGCCTCGTACCTGATCGAGCGCCTCGTCCAGAACGCGGCATACGAGGTGGGCATGGACCCGGCGGAGTTCCGTCGCAAGAACTTCATCCGCAAGGATCAGTTCCCCTACGAGTCCGCCACGGGGTTCGTGTACGACTCGGGGGACTACGAGAAGGCGCTCGACCTCGCGATGGATATGGTCGGCTACGGCGATCTCCGCGAGCGTCAGAAGGAGAAGCGCGCCGACGGAAAGCTCTACGGCATCGGCCTCGCGTCCTTCACGGAGGTCGTCGGCGCGGGGAACCACAAGGATTTCGACATCCTCGGGATCAAGATGTTCGACTCCGCCGAACTCCGCATCCACCCGACGGGGAAGGCGATCCTGAAGATCGGGGTGCAGACCCAGGGCCAGGGCCACGAGACGACCTTCGCCCAGATCGTCGCCGAGGAGCTCGGCATCCAGCCGGAGGACATCCTCGTGCAGCACGGTGACACCGACAACACGCCGTACGGCCTCGGGACGTACGCGTCCCGGTCGACACCCGTCGGCGGGGCCGCGACCGCGATGGTCGCGCGGAAGGTGCGCGACAAGGGCAAGAAGATCGCCGCGCACCTGCTGGAGGTCTCGGAGGACGACGTCGAGTTCTCGAAGGGCCGGTACTCGGTGAAGGGCGCCCCGGACAAGGTGAAGACAATCCAGGACGTCGCGTTCGCCGCGTACACGAACTTCCCCGATGGGCTCGAGCCGGGGCTCGAGGACCGGCACTACTACGACCCGCCGAACATGACGTTCCCCTTCGGTTCCTATGCCGTCGGCGTCGAGGTGGATCCCGAGACGGGCGAGTGGAAGGTCGACCGCATGGTGGCGGTAGACGATTGCGGTACGCGGATCAATCCGATGATCGTCGAGGGGCAGATCCACGGCGGCCTCACCGAGGGGTACGCGATCGCGGCGATGGAGCTCATCACCTTCGACGACGACGGCAACTGCATCGGCTCGAACTTCATGGACTACCTGATCCCGACCGCGGTCGAGACGCCGAAGTTCGAACTCGGGGAGACGGTCACGCCCTCGCCGCACCACCCGATCGGCGCCAAGGGCGTGGGGGAGTCCCCGACCGTGGGTTCTCCCGCGGCGTACGTGAACGCGGTGATCGACGCCCTGTGGCCGCTCGGGGTGAAGAACATCGACATGCCTCTCACCTCCGCGAAGGTCTGGGAGGCGATCCAGAAGGCCAAGGCTTCGGCGTGAGGCCGGAGATCCTGCGGCGCGGCGGGGGGCGGGCGGGGCGGCGGGGGGGCGGGGGGCGGCGGGGCGGGGGGGGGGGGGGGGGCCCCGCGGGGCG
>JBJTHT010000059.1:0-3810 GCA_046094605.1 Actinomycetota bacterium
CTGTGGCGCGCCCCGCGGTGCCCGCGCCCCGCCCCCCGGGCCCCCGACGGCGCGCTCCAGACGGTCCTGCGAAGCAGCGCCGTCGAGTGGGTGGTGCGCGCGATCGGCCTCGCGTGGTTCCTCGTCGTGACGATCGCGGGCCTCCTGCCGGAACGCGCGGACGCGACGATCGCGCCGGTCGCGATCCTGATCTGGTTCTGGGTCGGCCTCGCGTTCCTTCAGGCGTTCCTCGGCGACTGGTGGGCGACGCTCTCGCCCTTCGACACGCTCGGTCGCCTGCTCGGTCTCGACTACCGGGGGAGCGAGCCGCCGCACCGCTACCCGCTCGCGTGGGGGACGTGGCCCGCCGCCGTCGGGCTGTTCCTGTTCACGTGGATCGAGCTGGTGGACCCGTTCCGCAGCGCCGCCGGGTCGCTCGGCGTCCTCGTCGTCCTCTACACCGCGGTCCAGATCGCTGGCATGGCGCGCTTCGGGCGCGCGGCTTGGATCGCGCATGGCGAGACCTTCTCCGTGTACCTGGGCCTCATCGCGCGCCTCTCGCCGCTGCGGCGCGACGACCACGGGCGGGTCGTCGTCGGGTCGGCGCTGGCACGCCTGCCCGAGGTGGAACCGCGACCCGGTCTCCTCGCGCTGATCCTCGTCGCGCTCGGCACGACCACCTTCGACGGGTTCTCGCGGACGACGCTCTGGCTCGAGCGGACCGCGCTCCTGGACGGCACCGCGCGCATCGTCGCGGGGACCACCGGCCTGCTCGGGGCGGTGCTCGTGGTCGGCGGCGCGTACGCGCTCGCGATGCGCGCGGCCGCGGGGACCGGCGGGGGCCGCTGGCACGTCCTCGCGGTGCGCTTCGCGCACACCCTCGTCCCGATCGTCGTCGCCTACCTCGTCGCGCACTACTTCTCGTACCTGCTGATCGAGGGCCAGATCGGTCTGGCGCGCATCTCCGATCCGTTTGGGATGGGCTGGGACCTCTTCGGCACCGCGACCCGTCCGATCGCGCTCGAGATCGTGTCGCCGCAGGTGGTCTGGTACGTGCAGGTCGCAGCCATCGTCGCGGGCCACGTCGCGGGCGTGGTGCTCGCCCACGACCTCGCGCTCCGGCTGTTCCCCACCGGTGCGGCGCGCTCGCAGGTCGCGCTGCTCGCCGTGATGGTGCTGTTCACGGCGGGGGGCCTGCTGATCCTCTCGGCGTGATGCTCGCGCACGGCTCCTTCCTCGACGACCTGCTCCCGGTCCTCGTCGCCGCGGCGTTCGCGTGGACGGCGGTCCGCCGCGCGGGGGAGGACCTGCCGGGCGACGGGGCGTGTCCGTACTGCGGCGGTCTCGCGCGCGAGGGCGGGCGCTGCGCGCGCTGCGGGTTCCGGCGGAGCGGGTAGGCTCGCCCCATGCAGGCGACGGACGTCCGCTCGGTCGGGGTCGTGGGCTGCGGCCTCATGGGCTCGGGCATCGTCGAGGTCTGCGCGCGGTCCGGGTGCGAGGTCGTGTTCCTGGAGTCCTCGCCCGACCTCGTGGCGGCGGGCCGCGACCGGGTCGCGCGCTCGATGGCCAAGGCCGTCGAGCGGGGTCGACTCTCCGGCGACGACCGCGACGCCGCGCTCGCGGCGATCCGCGGCACGACCGCGCTCGAGGACTTGGCGGCGGTGGACCTCGTCATCGAGGCCGCGACCGAGGACTACGCGACGAAGCGCGAGGTGTTCCGCCGGCTCGACGGGGTCGTGCGTCCCGGGGTGATCCTCGCCAGCAACACGTCCTCGATCCCGATCGCCGACCTCGGCGCGGCGACGGAGCGTCCCGACCGCGTGATCGGCATGCACTTCTTCAACCCGGTCCCCGTGATGGCGCTCATCGAACTCGTCAAGGCCATCACGACCTCGGAGGAGACGGTCGAGTTCGCGCGCGCCTTCGGCGTGATGCTCGGCAAGACGACCGTCGAGTCACGCGACCGCGCGGGCTTCATCGTGAACCGACTCCTGATCCCGTACCTGAACGCCGCGGTGCGGATGCTCGAGGAGGGCTTCGCCACCCGCGAGGACATCGACACGGCGATCAGCCTCGGCCTCAACCACCCGATGGGCCCGCTCCAGCTCGTGGACTTCATCGGCGTGGACACCACGCTCTTCGTCGCGAACGTCCTCTACGAGGAGTTCCGCGACCCGCTCTACGCGGCGCCGCCGCTGCTCAAGCGCATGGTCACGGCCGGCCACCTGGGCCGCAAGACCGGGCGCGGCTTCTACGACTACTGATCGGCGCCGGACCACACCAGCGCGAAGAGCCCGAACGTGCACACGTGCACCAGCGTGCACCACAGGCAGATCGCGCCGATCAGGAACAGTTCCGCGTAGACGAGCCAGAGCACGAACGCCATCCCGAGGCCCGTCGCGATGCGGCGCGCGTCCCCGGCCCGCGCCCACCGGTCCGCGAGCGGCGACGTGAGCGCGACCATCCCGAGGGACCAGACGAGGCCCAGGACCGCGACCGGGATGCCGAGCACCGCCGACTGCGCGCTCGTCGTCACGGCCTCGCAGTTCACGGTCCCGGTCTCGCTGCACGCGAGGATCCTCGGGTTCGTGTAGTGCGCGACCGTCAGGTAGATCGACGCACCGAGCGCGACGATCGCGAGCCCGAAGGAGAGGAACCGGGCGGCGCGCGGCGTCATGCGGTCGGCAGCAGCGCCTTGGCGGCCACGACCCCGGACGCGCCGCACACGTCGCCGGGCTGGTCACCCGTGAGCGTGCAGATCATCGCCGTGATGAGGTTCGCGGACCCGCCGATGGCCTTGCCCACGTCGCTCTCGGTGTCCGAGAGGGCCGCCGCGATCTCGTCGAACGTGAGGCCGCCCAGGATGCCGGGATCGAAGGTGGCGCCGACCCAGACGTACCGGTTCCCCATGAGGATGAAGGGGATGCCGCCGTTGCTGCCGGAGAACTGCTCGGTGTTGTAGAGGTCGAAGAGGCGCTGCTGCTGGGCCGTCGGCCGACCGAGCGGCGTGTAGCCGCCGTTCACGCTCGGGTTGTTCGTCGCGGTCTCGACCGACGAGAACACGAGGTAGTCGCTCGTGTACGAGCTCTCGTGGAAGGTGAGCGTCGGCGTCTCGGGGAACACCTCGGGCCGCGGCGCGGACACCGTGGACGTCAGGTCCGAGAACGTGCCGAAGCGGCTGAGCGCCACGACCATCGGCCAGCGCTCGGCGGCGCAGAAGGGGCAGTACTCCGCGCCGATGTAGGTGACGACGGGCAGGCCGCTCTCCTCGATCGGCGGCTGCCCCTCGGGGAGGAGCTTCACGCCGGCGACGTTGGTCTGCGGCGACGCGCCGATCGTGTCCAGCGTCGCGCCGGAGACCGACGTGACGAGCGCGATGGACGCGGCGGAACCGCCACCCTCGCCACCGCCGCCGCCCGAGCCGCGTCCGAGGAAGAACGCGACCATCGCGCCGACGACGGCCACCACGATCCAGATCGGCGTGAGGCTGCGGCGCTGTTTGACCGGCGCCTGCCGCACGTACCCCTTCTTGCGCCCTCGCTTGCCCATCCGTTCCCCCTCGGCTCCGACGGGTGGAGCCCGTCCCGTGAGCGTAGCGGGAGACCGGGCCCGGGTCAGGGCCGGGTGGCCCCCGTCGGTCGGGACGCGAGCCCGGCGAGGTACCCGACCATCTTCGCGAGGTCGGTGAGCAGCAGGAGGAACGGCGTGAGGGCGGCGACCGCGATCGTCGAGGGGCCGCCGCGGGCGAACGCCCGCCGCGCCGGCCTGGCCGCGTAGAGGACGGCGCCCGCGGCGGCCCCGACGAGGAGCGGCGCCCACCCGGTCGCCACG
>JBJTHT010000060.1:0-3864 GCA_046094605.1 Actinomycetota bacterium
GGGACCGCCGCGATCGGACCGGGCCCGTCGGTCGTCGTGGACGGCCGCACGATCGCGGCGACCGACGTCGTCATCGCGACCGGCTCACGGCCCAAGCTGCTCCCCGGCGTCACGGTGAGCGACCACGTCGTCACGTCCGACCAGGCGCTCTGGTACCCGACGATCCCCGCATCGGCGATCGTGATCGGCGCCGGCGCGGTCGGCCTCGAGTTCGCCTCCTTCTACCGCTCGATGGGCGCTGAGGTCACGATCGTCGAGGCGCTCCCCCGCGTCGCGCCGCTCGAGGACGAGGCCGTCTCGAAGGAACTCGCGCGGGCCTACCGGCGCCGCGGCATCGCGATGCACGTCGGCGCGTCCGTGACGTCGATCGAGGACGTCGACGGTCACGCCCGCGTCATGATCGAGACGAACGGGCAGTCGACGACGCTCGACGCGGCCATCTGCCTCGTCGCGACCGGGCGCGGTCCGGTGACCGACGGGCTCGGGCTGGACGCCGCGGGCGTGGCGACCGAGCGCGGGTTCGTCACGGTCGACGGGCAGCTGCGGACCACCGTGCCCCACGTCTGGGCCGTCGGCGACGTCGCGGCGACCCCGCTCCAGCTCGCCCACGTCGCGTACACGGAGGGCCTCGCCGTGGCGGAACGCATCGCCGGGATGACGGTCCCCGACATCGACTACCTCGGCATCCCCCGCGTCACGTACTGCACCCCCGAGGTCGCTTCCGTCGGTCGCACCGAGGACCAGGCCCGCGCCGAGGGCCGCGACGTCGAGGTGGAGGTCTTCAACTTCCAGGGCGTCGGCAAGGCCAACATCGTGGGCGAGGGCGGCATCGTGAAGGTGGTCGCCGAGCGCGGCGGCCCGGTCCTCGGCGTGCACATGGTCGGCCCCCACGTGACGGATCTCATCTCGGAGGCCATGCTCATCACGAACTGGGAGGCGGCCCCGGCGGAGGTCGCCGCCCTGATCCACCCCCACCCGACCCTGTCGGAGGCCCTCGGCGAGGCGCACCTCGCGCTCGCCGGGAAGCCCCTGCACGGCTGACCGGAACGAGGAACCCGTGGCGCGAGAGGACCGCAAGGTGCGACGCCAGGAGTGGCGCGTCGGACTGACCGACGAGGAACTCCTGCGCATGCTCCATCTGCTGCGGTTCTCTCGGTACTTCGACGAGCGCCTCGAGGCGCTCTACCGCCAGGGCCGACTCCCCGGCGCCGTCTACTCCGGCCGCGGCCAGGAGGGCACGCACGTCGGTGTCGCCTTCGCGCTGCAGGCGGCCGACTCCCTCTTCCCGACGCACCGCGACCTGACCGCGCAGTTCACGAAGGGCCTCGACGTGAAGCGTGTGATGGCGCAGTACTGGGGGCGCATCGACGGCTACACCCGCGGCCGCGACGGCAACAGCCACATCGGCGACTGGCAGGGGAACCGCACCTGGACCGTGATGTCGCACCTGCCGATCGCCTACCCCGCCGCCTGCGGTGCGGCCCTCGCCTACAAGCGCAAGGGCGAGACGACCGTCGCGATGGCGATCTGCGGTGACGGGTCGACGAGCAACGGCCGCTGGCACGAGGCGCTGAACGTCTCGGCGATCTTCGGGCTGCCCGTGGTCTGGGTCGTGAACAACAACAGCTACGCGTACTCGACGCCCAACCGCGCGGAGTTCCCGGTCGAGACGATCGCGGAACGCGGCCCGGCCTACGGGATGCCCGGCGTCCGCGTGGACGGGCGCGACGTGCTCGAGGTCTACGCCGCGGCCAAGGCCGCGGTCGAGCGCGCACGGACCGGCCAGGGCCCGACCCTCATCGAGTCGGTCTCGCTCCGCTGGCGCGGCCACGCCGGCCACGACCCGGCGAAGTACGTCCCGCCGGACCTCCTCAAGGAGTACATGGAGCACCGCGACCCTGTGAAGCGCTTCACCGACCTCCTCCTCGACCAGCGCGTCGTCTCGCAGGAGGCGCTGACCGAGCTCGACGCGCGCATCGTCCAGGAGTTCGACGCGGGGTACGAGTACGCGCAGGCCTCGCCGTTCCCGGAACCGGGCGACGTGACGAAGGGTCTCTGGGTCGAGGACGGCTACTGGACCTCGGAACCGGGACGCGGCGGCGGGACGGGGGCGTGATGGCGGAGAAGGTCGAGGCAGGGGCGGCGGGACACGGCGCCGAGCCGCGCGGCAAGCGCGGCGAGGACGGTTCCGCGACGTACCTGCTCGCCATCGCCGAGGCCCTCTGGGAGGAGATGGAGCGCGACGAGCGCGTCTACCTCCTCGGCGAGGACATCGGCGTCTACGGCGGTGCGTTCAAGGTGACCGAGGGGTTCCTCGACCGGTTCGGTCCCGAGCGCGTCATGGACACGCCGATCGCCGAGGAGACCATCGTCGGTCTCGCGCTCGGTTCCGCGATGGAGGGCCTGCGTCCGGTCGCGGAGTTCCAGTACGCGGACTTCATGTCGAGCGGCTTCGACATGATCACGACGGCGCTCGCGCGCTACCACTACCGCAGCGGCGTCCCCGCGCCGGTCGTTCTGCGCGGACCATCGGGCGGCGGCGTGCGCGCCTCGAGCTTCCACTCCTTCAACCCGGAACCGTGGTTCGCCCACACGCCGGGGCTCAAGGTCGTGACCCCCGCGTTCCCCTCCGACGCGAAGGGGCTGATGAAGAGCGCGATCCGCGACGACAACCCGGTCGTGTTCCTCGAGCACAAGTGGATCTACCGCCGCATCAAGGAACAGGTGCCGACCGAACCCGACTTCCTGCTCCCGATCGGCAAGGCCGCCGTCAAGCGGCCCGGCGACGACGTCACGATCGTCGCCTGCGGGATGATGGTGCACCTCGCCCTCGAGGCCGCCGAGCACCTCGCGGCCGAGGGGATCTCCGTCGAGGTGCTCGACCTGCGCTCCGTGCAGCCGCTCGACGTCGAGGCGATCCTCGCCTCCGTCGCGAAGACGAGCCGCGTCATCGTCCTCTACGAGAGCCACCGGTTCCTCGGCATCGGGGCGGAGGTCGCCTCCGTCATCGCCGAGGAGGGGTTCGAGTCGCTCGACGCGCCGATCGTGCGCGTCGCCCCGCCGAACGTCCCCGTCCCGTTCTCGCCGACCCTCGAGGACGCGTACCTGCCCCAGGTGGCCGACATCGAGGCCGCCGTGCGCCGTCTGTCGGCCTGGTGAGGGAGGAGCAACCGTGCCGTCGGTGAAGATGCCCCAGCTCGGCGAGACGGTCATCGAGGGCACGATCCTGCGCTGGCTCAAGGCCGAGGGCGACACCGTCGCGCGCGACGAACCGCTCTTCGAGATCTCCACCGACAAGGTGGACACCGAGGTGCCATCGTCCGAGGCCGGCGTCCTCACGAAGATCCTCGTCCCGGAGGGAACGACCGTCGCGGTCGGCACCGAGGTGGCGATCATCGAGGCGGCGGGCGCGGCGGCCGCGTCTCCCGCCCCCTCAGCGTCGGCACCGGCCGCCGCACCCGCCCCGGCACCCGCTCCGACCCCGACGCCCGCTCCGGTCGCTCCGGTCGCTCCGGCGCCGGTCGCCGCGACGGCCCCGACGCCCGCACCGGCCGCACCCGCGCCCGCGGCGCCCGTCGCTGCGCGTCCCGCGGCCCCGGCGGCGAGGCGGCGCACGAGCGGGGAGAGGATGCCGGCGCGGGGGCCGGACGCGACGGGCGCCGCCGGGGCCGTGGGACGCGCGGCGGCGGGCACCGCGGGTGCGGGCGCGGCCGGTGCGGGCGTGGGGGCCGCCACGGCGACCGGCGCCGGAGCGACCGGAGCGGGCGTCGGGGTCGGAGCGGGTGCCGGGGTCGGAACGGGTGCCGGGGCGGGCGCGGCGGCCGGGGCCGACGCTGTGGGGGCGGGAGTCGCGGCCGCCGCGCC
>JBJTHT010000061.1:0-7945 GCA_046094605.1 Actinomycetota bacterium
GTTCCAGGAACTGCTTCCGCGGCTGCGGACGATCGAGCCGACGGCGCCCGTCGAGCGCATGCGTTCCAACTTCGTGCACGGGATCAAGCACATGCCCGTGCGCGTCGGGCTCCGCTAGGGCCGCTGCTAGACTCGCGAACGACGGTTCCGCGAGGAACCGGCACACGGTGGCCGTAGCTCAATCCGGTTAGAGCACCAGGTTGTGGTCCTGGGGGTTGGGGGTTCAAGTCCCCTCGGTCACCCCACGAAGCGATGCCTGCTAGGCTCCGCGCGGGCCTCTAGCTCAACGGCAGAGCAACGGACTCTTAATCCGCAGGTTCCCGGTTCGAATCCGGGGGGGCCCACCACCGGAGCACCCGGACCCCCACCGCGAAGCGGTAAGATTCCGGTATGAGCGGCAGACGGGCCCTCCTCGCCTCCCTCGCGGCGCTCGTGGTCGTCGTGGTCGCGAACGGCCTCCCCGGACGCGCCGCCACGACCGATCCGACCGCCATCGCGCCCGCCGCGGCGCTCACCGGATCCACGGTCGCGGTGATCGGCGACTACGGCGTCGGCACGACCGCCGAAGCGAACGTCGCCACGCTCGTCGCGGGGTGGAACCCGTCGGCGGTCGTCACGGTCGGCGACAACTACTACGGCTCGAGCGGAACGGGGACCGGCAAGTACGATCTCTACGTCGGCCGCTACTACTGCTCGTTCCTCAAGGGCGCCGCGTCGGGGACGTACTGCGGGGGCGGAACCGCGGACGTGAACCGGTTCTTCCCCGCGACGGGCAACCACGACTACACCGACGGGCCGATCGCGAACTACACCGGGTACTTCGCGCTCCCGGGCACCGAACTCGTCTACAGCCAGGTGGTGGGCGACGTCGAGTTCTTCTTCATCGACTCGCAGGCATGCCTCGCGTCGTCGGGCGAGATGGCGGCCGAGAAGACCTGGCTCCAGAACGCGCTCGCCGCCTCGACGACGGCGTGGCAGGTGGTGCTGTTCCACCACCCGCCGTACTCCTCGTCGTCCACCCACGGCTCGTCGACGACGATGCGCTGGTCGTTCGCGAGCTGGGGTGCCGATCTCGTCATCAACGGGCACGACCACACCTACGAGCGGCTCTCCTCCGGCGGCCTCACGTACGTCGTGAACGGCCTCGGCGGTGCGGGTCGCTACGCCTTCGGCACGCCCCTCGCCGAGTCCCTCGTGCGCTACGCGAGCAACTGGGGCGCGATGAAGCTCGTCTCGAGCCCGACCGCCCTCGTCGCCACCTTCACGTCGATCGACGGCGTGGAGCGCGACGCGTTCACGATCGGCACGCCCCCGCCCTCGGTCCCCGGGGCGTTCGCGAAGTCCTCCCCGGCCGCCAACGCGAAGAACGTCTCGCGGGCCCCGACGCTCTCGTGGGGCGCCGCGTCGGGCGCGACCGCGTACGAGTACTGCTACGACAGCACGGTGAACGGGACGTGCAACGGGACGTGGACCGACGTCGGAACGGCCACCTCGGTCCCCCTCTCGGGGCTGCTCGCGAAGAAGAACTACGAATGGCAGGTCCGCGCGGTGAACGCCGGGGGCACGACGTACGCGAACACCACGACCTGGTGGAAGTTCACGACCGTCCGCTAGGCGCGCCCCGCTCGACCCGCTGCTCCACGGTCCCGGGCGGTAGCCTCTCCCCGCGGGAGTGGCGGAACGGCAGACGCGCCGGCCTTAGGAGCCGGTGCCCGCAAGGGCGTGGGGGTTCGAGTCCCCCCTCTCGCACCATCGCCGGGGCGCGCCCCCGGTAGCCTCTGCGGATGCGCCGCTCCGGGCCCGCCGCGCTCCTCCTCGCGCTCCTCGCCGTCGCCGCCTGTGCGCGCGCGATCCGCGTCGAACCCGTCGCCGAGAGCACGACGGAGCAGGTCGCCGCGGCCCGCGCGCGCATCGACCACGTCGTGTTCCTCATCAAGGAGAACCGCACCTTCGACCACCTCTTCGGGACGTTCCCCGGGGCCGACGGTGCGACGACCGGCGTCACGTGCGACGGCCGGACGATCCCGCTCGCCCGAGCCTCGGACCGCGCGCCCGACGTCGGACACAGCTTCACCGACGGGATCGCCGCGGTGAACGGTGGGGCGATGGACTGCTTCGAGGAGGCCGCGTACCAGCAGTACGTCCGGGAGGACCTCCCGAACTACTGGGCGCTCGCCAGCCGCTACACGCTGCTCGACCGCTTCTTCAGTTCCGTGTACGGGCCGACCGGGATCGAGCACCTCTGGACGTTCGCCGCGCAGTCCGACCGCTTCGTCGACCACGAGCGCCCCGGCCAGTTCGGGACGGGGCAGCGCGAGTTCTGCGACGACCCCTACGAGACGGCGTTCTCGTTCCGACGCCTGACGCCCGAGCAGACCGAGGAGGCGTTCCGGCTCGAGGAACGGGGGGCCGAGGGCGCGCGGGACATCCGCCGGTTCTTCGAGGCGCGCTGGCCCTGCACCGACGTCGCGGTGCTGCCCGATCTGCTCGAGGCCGCCGGGGTCACGTGGAAGCAGTACCGGGGCGAGAACCAGTGGGTGCAGCCGCTGCGGATGGTGCGCCACGTCCGCTTCAGCGACATGTACGACAAGGTGGTTGACGTGTCCCGGTTCGTGGAGGACGTCCGCACGGGGACGCTCCCCGAGGTCTCATGGGTGACGCCGTCGTTCGGCCTCTCGGAACACCCGCCGGCGAGCCTGTGCGCGGGCGAGAACTGGACCGTCTCGATCCTCGACGAGCTGATGCGCAGTCCCTACTGGTCGTCCACCGCCGTGATCATCACGTGGGACGACTTCGGCGGGTTCTACGACCACGTCCCGCCACCGCACGTCGATCTCTACGGCCTGGGGCCGCGCGTGCCTGCGATCGTCGTCTCGCCGTGGGCCAGGACCAGTCACGTCGACAGCACGACCTACGAGTTCGCGTCGGTGCTCCGGTTCATCGAGACCATCTTCGATCTGCCGTCCCTGACCGAGCGCGACGGGAACGCCGACGACATGCTCGGGGCGTTCGATTTCACGCAGACGCCGGGGCCGCCGCTCCTCCTCGAGCAGCGCGCCTGCCCGACGGCCTGATCAGCAGCCGGTCGCGAGGTACCCGACCGCGCGCTGCGCATCGTTCAGCGACGCGCCCGCCGCGACCACGGCACCGCCGGAGCCGAGGTCGACCCCGGTGAACCAGCGTTCGCCGTCACCACCCACCGCGACGGCCGACCAGGTCGAACCGTCGTCGGAGATCCACGCCGCGGGCGTGGCCCGGCGATCGTCGTCGCGTCCGTCGCCGGCCACGAGCAGCCGGGAGCCGGCGGCGTCGGCGCCGAGCAGGCGCGCCCACCCGCTCGCGGGGGGCGTCGCCGTCGCCCAGGACGAACCGTCGTAGCGGAGCACGAGCGGGCGCGCGCCCTCGGCGCCGACGCTCCGCCAACCGACCGCCCAGGCGGTCCCGTCGCCGGCGGCCACGACCGTCGTGAGGAACCCGTCGCCGTCGGGTGCCGGCGTCGGGGTGATCTCCCAGCCACCGTCGACGAGCCGCATCGCGAGCGGGTGGAACCGGCCGTCCCCGCCGTAGGACCAGCCCACCGTCCACGCCGCGCTCCCGGCGACGTCGACGTCGGCGAGGACGTTGTTCCCCTCCCCCTCGTTGGGACTCGGGACCACGACGAACCGATCGCCGTCCGCGCGCGCGATCAGGGTGCGGTAGCGCGCACCGTCGGTGCGCTTGCCCACGGCCCAGACGCCGGCCGCCGGTGAGGCCCCGACACCGAGCCACTCCGCGTCCACCCCGAGGTCGGGCGTCACGACACGCGTGACCCCCTCCGCCCAGCGGACGGCGAAGGGTGCGCGCGCCCGGACCGAACCGACCGCCCACATGACCCCGGTCGGCAGCACCACGACGTCGTGGAGCCCGACGGTCTCGGTCTCCGCGTCGGTCGGGACCGGTTCCGCGTACCACCCCTGCTCGCCGCGATGCAGCGCGAGCGGACGGCCCACGGCGGCCACGTACGCGGAACCGACCGCCCACGCCTCGCCACCCGCGGCATCCACGCGCCGAACGACCTCGTTCACGTCGAGCATCCGATCGACCGCGAGGCGGCAGGACGGCCCGCCGAACGGCGATCCGGGTCCGACGACGAGGTACGCGCCGACCGCGACGAGCGCGGCGGACAGCGCGGTGAGCACGCGCGCGGAGCGTGGACGCGAGCGACGCAGGGTGGCCTCCCGGGAGCCGATGCGGGGATACTACCGACCATGCCAGACGGGTCCCGACCGCGGCGCCGCCCCCTCCTCCTCGTCGGCGCGCTGCTCCTGGGCCTCGTGGTCGTCGCGCCGGGGTACTCCGCGGAGGATCGCGGCGGTGATCGCCGGTTCACCGAGGGCTCCGCGGATCGCACGCTCGCGGCGAGCGACCGACCCCCCGCATCACGGCCCACCGACTACCCGGATGCCGGCACGCTCCCCGACGACGTCCCGATCGACCACGTCATCTTCGTCATCAAGGAGAACCGCACCTTCGACCACTTCTTCGGTCGCTACCCCGGGGCCGACGGGGCCCGCGTGGGGACCACGATCTCCGGGATGCAGGTCCCTCTCCGCACCGCGCAGGACGTGATCCTCGCGCCGGCGATCGCGCACGGGTTCTGGTCTGGGCTCTACGCGATCGACGGGGGACGGATGGACGGGTTCAACACGATCGCGGGCGGCAAGGACCTCGACGGCTACGTCCAGTTCGGCCGCGAGGGGATCCCGAACTACTGGGCCTACGCCGACCGCTTCGCGCTGCTGGACCGGTTCTTCTCGTCGACCTACGGCCCGACCTTCCCCGAGCACCTCTACACCGTCGCCGCGAGCTCGGGCGGCATCATGGACAACCACGCGCGGAGCGAGAAGGCGCCAGGTCACTACTGCGACGATCCGAACTCCTACACGGCCGCGTTCCCCGACGACCTCACCGAGACCGACCTGCGGCGCATCATCGCGCTCGAGAACGCGATCGTGGACGACAGTCCGCACGCGCTCGAGCAGATCGCGGCGTACCTCCGCGACATCCGGGACTGCCTCGACCTCCCGACCCTGCCGCAGTCCCTGTCGGAGGCGGGCGTGTCGTGGCGCTTCTACTCCGATCCCGTGTTCCCGATCGGCGACATCATGCGGGCGATCCGTCCGATCCGCGAGAGCGCGCTCTGGGACAACGTGGTCGCGAGCGAGGGTTTCCTCGACGACATCTCGAACGGGACCCTGGCGCAGGTCTCGTGGGTGAACCCACCGGCCCCATACAACGAACATCCGATCCTGCCGAAGCGGGCGATGAGCGTGTGCGCCGGCGAGAACTGGACCGTCGAGATGATGAACCGCCTCCAGGCGAGCCCCTACTGGCCGACCACCGCGGTGGTCATCGTCTGGGACGACTTCGGCGGCTACTACGACCACGTCACGCCGCCGCAGTACGACATCCTCGGCCTCGGGCCACGCGTGCCCGCGCTGGTCCTCTCCCCCTACGCGCGTCGGGGCGACAACGCCGACGGGGGATCCATCGACCACGGCACCTACGAGTTCTCCTCGGTGCTCGCCTTCATCGAACACGTCTTCGACGTCGCGCCGCTCACGGAGCGCGATGCGAACGCCGACCCCCTGTCCGGCGCGTTCGACTTCACGCGCCCGCCCGACCTCGCGCCGCTCTTCCTGCCGCTGCGACAGGACTGCCCCTACGGGCGAGCGGCTCCGTTCCGCAACGGCGACAACCTCGGCACCGCCCCCTGAGGCTCAGGGACCGAGAACGGCCTCGATCGACGCGGCGAACGCGTCGGGGTCGATCGGCGTCGTGATGATGCGCCGGACGATGCCGAAGCCATCGATCACCACGGTGGTCGGGACGCGCGCGCTCCCCGTGCCGAGGAACAGGATGCCGTCGGGGTCGAGTCCGACGCGCGCGGCGATACCGGTCGTCGCGAACCACGCGCGCGCGGCGACCGGGTCGTCGCCCATCGCCACCACCACGAGGTCCAGTTCGGGTTCGGTGGCGATCAGGTTCCGCAGTCCCTCCACGTGGTCCTCGCAGCCGTCGAGGCACCAGGAAGCGACGAAGGTGACGACGGTCGACCGACCGGGGACGGGGCCGATCGGCGCGCCGCCGTCGAGCGCGGGGAGCGCGATGGTCGGCGCGAGCCGCCCCACGACGAAGGGGTCGATCTCGACGAGCGGCGCGCCGCCTGGACGCACGGCATCGGGACCGGCGCGGTAGACCCACAGGTCGTCGACCGCCACCCCCTCCCACCCCATCGCCTCGAGCAGGACGCGGAACAGGGGCCGCGCGGCGGGATCTACCACGACCGTGCGCGTGTCGTGGTCGGCGAGGTAGCGCGCGAACTCCCCCGGTGTCGGCAGACGGGTGTTGGGGTGATCGAGGCCGAGCCCGCGGGATCCCGGGATGCCCTGGTACGGGATCGGGATGGGGCCGATGTAGCCCTGCGCGAGGCGGAACGCTTGGTCGGCCTCCACCTGCCAGAGGAGTTCCTCGCCCTGGCGCTCCGGGATCGCGTAGACGACCTCGTCGCCGTCGAGAGCGCGCACGAGGTCGCCGGACGTGATCGCGCGGGGCGCGGCGATCACCGGGTGGTACGGCGGGCTCGAGAGGTCCGGAAGGAGGAGCAGGGCGCCGGCCGCGACGAGGCCGTAGCGCCACGCCGCGTCGCGGCCGGCGCGCGCGAGCCAGTCGGCGAGCACCACCGCCACGCCGATCGCCATGAAGGCGGTGAAGCGCTGCGGCGTCGCGTGCTCCAGGAGCGGCAGCCGGGCGATCCAGGTCCCCGGCATGGTCCACCGCTCCTCGCCGAGGACGTGGAGGATCGGTCCCAGCGAGAGGATCGCCGCGAGCGCGGAGAAGCCGACGAGGAACCAGACCGCGCGCCGACGCCATCCCGCGATCGTGGCCAGACCCACCGCGACGAGCAGCGGGATCCCGAGGTAGCCGCCGTCCTCGACGATGCTCGCCGTGAACCGCGACGTCACGCCGCGGAACCGCGCGCCGCCGATCAGCGTGCTCGTGCGCGGTAACACGAAGGAGAAGAGATCCGTCGAGGCCCGGTCGATCGGCCGGATCGGCGCCCCGGGGACGTTGCGGAACGCGTCGAGCAGGAACGGGATCAGGACGAATCCGACCACCGCGTACGCGGAGGCGACGAGGATGCCGACCTCGAAGATGCGGCGGCGATCGGGGAACAGCGCCAGCGCACCGGCGAAGGCGATCACCCCGAAGAGGGTCGTCGTCGCGAACACCTCGGTGGACGACCCGAAGAGGAACAGCAGCGCCCCCGCCAGCACCGCGACGAATCCGAGCGGCCGCAGGGTCCCCGCGTACCGACGGAGCACGAGGTAGGCGGCGAGCGGCGCCGGGAAGAGGAGGACGAGGTTCGCGTGGCCGTGCAGCTGCCCGACCATGTACGTCGAGAACCCGACGAGGTAGCCGCCGATCACCGACGGCCAGAACCGGTCCGTCACCTGCCGGCAGAGCAGGAACGTCGCCCACCCGGCGAGCGCCGGCGCGAGCAGGAGCAGGACGTTGTAGGCCACGAGCGGGCCGAACGTCGCCGTGATCGGCCAGAGCACGAGCGCGGGCGCCGGGAGCGTCGTGACCCACGTCAGGTCCGCGCCGCCGGGGGCGAAGACGCGGTCGGTGAAGAACGGCGAGAGGCCGTTCGTGAGCGCGTACGGCAGCCACGAGAGCGACCAGACGTAGAGCTTGGAGTCGCCCTTGCCGACCCCGATCGAGCGCGAGGCGAGCTCGCCGATCATCGGCGCGGCGTAGAGGGCGACCGCGACGGCGAGGTAGCCGAGGAACACGAGGGCCGCCTGCGGGGCGCGCCCCGCGGCGCGCAGCGACGCGGCGACCTTCGTCGCGACGCCGCGGGGCGCGCCCGCGGGGGGCGGCTCCATGCGGCAGAGCCTAGCGG
>JBJTHT010000062.1:0-10331 GCA_046094605.1 Actinomycetota bacterium
CCGGGCCCCGGGGCGGGCTGCCGGTGGGGTCCGGCGGGCGCGCGCGGGGGGGGGCGCCCGGCGGGGGCCCGGTCGCCGCGGGCGCCGGCGCGCGCGCTCGTCACGCTCCTCCGCGGACCGTCCGTCGCCGGCATACGCCCAGTATGCGGCCCGCCGACGGCGACCGGCTATCGTGGGTCGCCGACCGTCTCGCGACCGAGGAACCCCTCGAGATCCGCGCGCAGGGTCCGGGGCAGAGCCCGCAGGCCGTCGCCGTGACGATGCGCACGCCCGGTTCCGACTTCGAACTGGCGGCGGGGTTCCTCTGGTCGGAGGCCCTCATCGAGGACCCGCGCGGAGTGCGTCGCGTCACGTACTGCGAGGACCTGCCCGACGACGAGCAGGAGTGGAACGTCGTCACGGTGGAACTGACCGCGCCCTACGAGCCCGACCGCGTCGCGCGCGCCTTCGCCGTCTCGTCGTCGTGCGGCGTGTGCGGACGCGCGACGCTGGACGAGGTCGAGGTGCGCTGCGCGCCGATCGGCGCGGGCCCGCTCGTCGACGCCGGGGTGCTCGCGTCGCTCCCGGACCGGCTCCGCGCCGGCCAGACGGTGTTCGAGCAGACCGGTGGGCTCCACGCGGCGGGGCTCTTCTCCCCGGACGGCACCCTCCTCGCGCTCCGCGAGGACGTCGGCCGACACAACGCCGTGGACAAGATCGTGGGGCGGGGGCTCCTCGCGGGCGACCTGCCGCTCGCCGACACGGTGCTGCAGGTCTCGGGCCGCGTGAGCTTCGAAATCGTGCAGAAGGCGGCGCGCGCCGGCATCCCGGTCGTGGCGGCCGTGAGCGCACCATCCTCCCTCGCGGTCGAGGCCGCCGAGCGCCTGGGCGTCACCCTCGCCGCCTTCGTACGCGAGGGTCGCGCCACCCTCTACGCCCATCCCGAGCGGATCGCCTGAGGTCGTCCGCGGGGGAGCGGGGGGTACGATGCCTGCGCACCGAACCGTGGAAGGAGAGCGTCCGATGGGCAACGGGCTCGTCAGGCTCACGGAACCGCTGGTGCGCACGGGCGGGGAACTCCGGCCCGCGACCTGGGAGGAGGCCCTCGACCGGGCCGCCGACGGGTTGCGCCGGGCCACCGAGCGCAACGGCGGGAACGGGGTCGGCCTGTTCAGCTGCTCGAAGGCCACGAACGAGATGAACTTCGTCGCGCAGAAGTTCGTCCGTCAGGTCCTCCGCAGCAACAACATCGACAGCTGCAACCGCACCTGACACGCTCCCTCGGTCGTCGGTCTGGCGACGGTGTTCGGAGCGGGAGGCGGGACCAGTTCGTACGAGGAGGTCGAGCAGACCGACCTCATCGTGCTGTGGGGATCGAACGCGCGTGAGGCGCATCCGATCTTCTTCCACCACGTCCTGAAGGCCGTGCGGCGCGGCGCCCGCCTGATCGTCGTGGACCCCCGGCGGACCTCGACGGCGGCGTGGGCCGATCTCTGGCTCGGGCTCGACGTCGGCACCGACATCGCGCTCTCGAACACGATCGCCCGCGAGATCCTCGCGAACGGGCTGGAACACCGCGGATTCATCGACGGCGCGACGACCGGCTTCGACGCGTACGCCGCGTCCGTCGCGGACTGGACCCTCGATCGCGGCGCCGCGGTGACGGGGGTCCCCGCCGACGCGATCCGGGAGCTCGCGCACGCCTACGCGACCGCCGAACGCGCGATCCTCTGCTGGACGCTCGGTATCACCGAGCACCACAACGCCGTGGACAACGTGCTCTCGCTCATCAACCTCGGGCTGCTCACCGGCCACGTCGGACGCTGGGGGAGCGGGCTCAATCCCCTCCGCGGCCAGAACAACGTCCAAGGCGGCGGCGACATGGGCGCGATCCCCAACAAGCTGCCCGGGTTCCAGGACATCGAGAAGGACGCCGCGGCGTGCGAGCGCTTCGAGTCCGCGTGGGGGGTCCCGATCGCGCCGCACTACGGATGGACGATCACGCAGCAGTTCGACGCGATGGAGCGCGGCGACCTCACGGCCCTCTACGTGATCGGCGAGAACCCCGCCTCCTCGGAGGCCGACAACCACCGCACGCGGGCGCTCCTCGAGGGCCTCGACACGCTGATCGTGCAGGACATCTTCCTCACGCGCACAGCGGAACTGGCCGACGTCGTCCTCCCCGCGTCGAACGCGGCCTTCGAGACCGAGGGCACCGTGACCAACAGCGAGCGCCGCGTGCAGCGCGTGCGCAAGGCGCTCGAGCCGCCGGGATCGGCGCGCGACGACATCGCGATCATCGCCGACCTCGCGCGCCGCCTCGGCGTCGACTGGGGCGAGGTCACCTCCGCCGCGGCCTGGGAGGAGCTCCGCTCGCTCTCGCCGATGCACCGCGGCATGTCGTGGGAACGCCTCGAGGCGCTCGGCGGCATCCAGTGGCCCTGCCCCGACGACACGCATCCCGGGACGACGTTCCTGCACGGCCGGCTGTGGGCCGAGGACCCCGCCGAGCGCGGCGCGCCGGCGCCCTTCTCCGTGGTCGTGGACGAGCCGCCGGTGGACGAACTGACGGAGGAGTACCCCTTCCGCCTCACCACCGGTCGCCGCCTCGACTCCTACAACACGGGCGTGCAGACGGGGCTCTACGCGTCGCCGATCCGCCGTCGCGAGGCGCTCGACGTCTCGCCCGAGGACGCCGCGCGGCTCGGTCTCGTCGAGGGGGAGGTCGTGCGCATCTCGTCGCGGCGCGGCACGGTCGAGGCGCCGGTGCACGTCGCGACGGAACTGCGCCCCGGCCTCGTGTTCCTCACGCTCCACCACCCCGACCAGGTGGACACGAACGCGCTCACGATCGACGCGACCGATCCCCGGTCGGGCACGGCGGAGTTCAAGGCGACCGCGGTCCGCATCGAACGCCTCGCGCCCGCGGTGCGCTGACCCGATGGACCTCCACAGCACGTCGGCGACCGCGAGCGACGCCGAGCGCGCCGCCGTCGACGCCGTGCTCGGGCCCCCGGAGGACGGGTGGACGGGTGCGTCCCGCGGTGACGGCGACCTGCGCGCGGCGCGGGGCGGTCGCGCCGCGCGGGAGCGACGCCACCTCCTGCTCCCCGCGCTCCACGCGCTGCAGCGTGGTGTCGGCTGGGTGAGCGAGGGCGGCGCGAACTACGTCGCCACGCGGCTCACGGTGCCGCCGGCGGAGGTCTTCGGCGTCACGTCGTTCTACGCGCTCCTCTCGACCCGGCCCGCGGCGCCGACGGTGCTGCACGTCTGCGACGACGTCGCGTGCGCCCCGCACGGCGCCGAGGAACTCTGCGCGGCCGCCGAGGTGACCCTCGGTCCGCCCGGCGGTGAGGGTCCGGTCGCGTGGCGACGGAGCCCGTGTCTGGGCCTGTGCGAGCGCGCGCCGGCGGTCTTCGTGCAGCGAGCGGGCGTGGGTGCCACGGACGACCAGGTGGCGCCGGCCGGCGCCGCGCTCTTCGCGTCGGTGCCCGACGCGGTCGCCGCGGCGCCGGCCGCCGCGAGCGTCCCGCAGGCCGCGACGGACGGCGGTTCGCTGCGCCTTCTGCGGCGCGTCGGCCTCGTGGACCCCGCGTCGCTCGCCGACTACCGACGCGAGGGCGGCTACGAGGGGCTCGCGCGTGCGATCGCCATCGGACCCGCGGCGACGATCGAGGAGGTCTCGGCCGCCCGCCTGCTCGGGCGCGGCGGCGCGGCGTTCCCGACGGGGACGAAGTGGGCGGCGGTCGCGGCGCGACCCGCAGGCCCGCGCCACGTCGTGTGCAACGCCGACGAGTCGGAACCCGGCACCTTCAAGGACCGCGTCCTCATGGAGGGCGATCCGTTCGCGGTCGTGGAGGCGCTCACGATCGCCGCGTTCGCCGTCGGCGCCGAGCGGGGGTTCATCTACGTGCGCGGGGAGTACCCGGTCGCCGAGTCGCGGCTGCGCGGCGCGATCGACGCGGCGCGCGACGCCGGCCTGCTCGGCGCCGACGTCGCCGGGGCCGGGTTCGCGTTCGACCTCGAGATCCGGCGCGGCGCCGGCGCGTACGTGTGCGGCGAGGAGACCGCGCTCTTCGAATCGATCGAGGGGCACCGCGGGGAACCGCGGAACAAGCCGCCGTTCCCCGTCGAGCGCGGCCTCTTCGGTCGCCCGACCGCCGTGAACAACGTGGAGACGCTCGCGAACGTGCCGATGATCCTGCGTGACGGCGCCGCGGCCTTCGCGGCCGTCGGGACCGAGGGCTCGACCGGCACGCGGCTGTTCTGCCTGAGCGGCTGCGTCGCCGTCCCCGGCGTCTACGAGGTGCCGTGCGGCACGTCGCTCCGCGACCTGCTCGCGCGCGCGGGCGGCGTGCGCGGCGCTGCGACGCTGCGCGCCGTGCTGCTAGGCGGCGCCGCCGGCGGATTCGTCCTGCCCGACGCGCTCGACGTTCCGCTCAGCTTCGAGGGCGCGCGCGCCGCCGGCGTGACGCTCGGTTCCGGCGTCGTGGTGGCGCTCGACGCGTCCGTGGATCTCGACGCGGTCGTGCGACGCATCGCGGCGTTCTTCCGCGACGAGTCGTGCGGCCAGTGCGTGCCGTGCCGCGTCGGGACCGTCCGGCAGGAGGAGTCGCTCCACCGCCTCGCGCGGGGCGGCGATCCGGTCCGGGAACTCGCGCTGCTGGCCGACGTCGCCGGCGTGATGCGCGACGCCTCGATCTGCGGCCTCGGCCAGACCGCGGCGAGCGCCGTGCAGTCGGCGATCGCGCTCGGCCTCGTGGGGGCGACGCGGTGACGCGCATCCCCCTCGACCCGCCCGCGCGGCTCCTCGACCTCGAGGTCGACGGTCGCGCCGTGCGCGTCCCCGAGGGCGCGACGATCCTGGACGCCCTGCGCGGCGAGGGCTGCGACACGCCGACCCTCTGCTACGCGGAGAACCTGACGCCCGTGAACGCCTGCCGCGTCTGCGTGGTGGAACTCGAGGGCGCGCGCGTCCTCGCGCCCGCCTGCTCCCGACGCGTCGAGGCGGGGATGCAGGTGCGCACCGACACCGAGCGGGTGCGTCACGCGCGCCGCCTCGTCCTCGAGTTCCTCGGGTCCTCCGTGGACCTCTCGCTCGCGGGGGACGAGGTGCGCGGGTGGATGGAGGCCTACGGCGCGGACCCGGACCGCTTCGGGGAACCGGCCGCGCCCTCGCCGGCCGGGGCGCGCGACGCGAGCGAGCCCGGCCACCACCACGGCCCCGCGGATGACGCGGCGGCCACGGTCGCCCAGCCCGTGATCGTGGACAACGACCTCTACGTGCGCGACTACGCGCGCTGCATCCTCTGCTACCGCTGCGTCGAGGCGTGCGGCGAGGACGCGCAGAACACCTTCGCGATCACCGCCGCCGGCCGTGGCTTCGACGCGCGCATCTCGACCGAGTACGCCGTCGGCCTCGAGGAGTCGGCCTGCGTCTTCTGCGGGAACTGCATCGGCGTCTGCCCGACGGGGGCGCTGATGTTCCGCAGCGAGCACGAGATGCGCCTCGCGGGGACCTGGGACGAGGATCGCCAGAGCGTGACGTCGACGATCTGCCCCTACTGCGGTGTGGGGTGCGAGCTCGAGCTCCACGTGCAGGACGACGCGATCGTGAAGGTGACGTCACCGGCCGACAACACGGTCACCGCCGGGCACCTGTGCATCAAGGGGCGGTTCGGGTTCGCGTTCGCTCAGACCCGCGATCGGGGGAGCGACCGTCGCCGCTGAGCGCGCCGCGCGCGGCATCGTCCTCGCCGGCGGTCGATCGACGCGGTTCGGTTCGGACAAGCTCGCGGCCGTCGAGCGCGGACGCACGCTGCTCGACCACGCGATCGCCGCGCTCGACGGCCTGTGCGACGAGGTCGTCGTGGCCGTGGCACCCGACGGACCCCACCCGACGCTGCCGACCGGGGTCGTCGCGCTGCGTGCCGAGCGCGCCGCGGAGGGGCCGCTCGCCGGCCTCGTGACGGGGCTCGCCGGCCTCGGCGACGACGCCCGGGCGCTCCTCGTCGCGGGCGACATGCCCGAGGTCCGTCCCGGCGTGCTCCGCCTCCTGCTCGCGTCGCTCGACGACGACCACCCGGTCGCGGTCCTCGGCGAGGAACCCGACGACCGCCTCCGCCCCCTCCCGATGGCGGTGCTCGCCTGGCCCGCGGGGCTCGTGGCGGCCGGGCTCCTCGCGACGGGGGAGCGGCGCCTGCGCGCCCTCCCGGAGCGCGCGGGCGCCGCCGTCGTCCCGTTCCGTGCGTGGACCGCGCTGGACCCCGCGCGGGCGAGCCTGCGGGACGTGGACGTTCCGGGCGACCTCCGACCGGAGCGTTCCCGGGAGGGCTAGGCTCTCGCTCGAAGAGCGGGCAGGCGCCGCCGCCCGCGCATCACACCCTCCCGGAAAGGAACCCGGTATGCGTCGTGTGCTCATCATGGGCGCGGCAGGTCGCGACTTCCACAACTTCAACGTCGCGTACCGCGACGACGCGTCGGTCGAGGTCGTCGCGTTCACGGCGACGCAGATCCCGTTCATCGACGACCGGACCTACCCCGCGGCCCTCGCGGGCGCGCGCTACCCCGCGGGCATCCCGATCCACGAGGAGGACATGCTCGAGGGCCTGATCCGAGACCTGCGCGTGGACGAGGTCGTCTTCGCGTACTCGGACGTCTCGCACGAACACGTGATGCACGCCGCGAGCCGGTCGCTCGCCGCCGGCGCGGACTTCTCGCTGCTCGGGCCGGAGCGCACGATGCTCCCCGCGTCCGTCCCGGTCGTCGCCGTGTGCGCGGTGCGGACCGGTTCCGGGAAGAGCCAGACCACGCGCGCGATCGCGGGGCTGCTTCGCGACGCCGGCAAGCGTGTCGTCGCCGTGCGCCATCCGATGCCCTACGGGGACCTCGTGGCCCAGCGCGTGCAGCGGTTCGCCTCGGTCGAGGACCTCTCGACGGAGCGCACGACGATCGAGGAGCGCGAGGAGTACGAGCCGCACATCGCGAGCGGGACGGTCGTCTACGCGGGCGTGGACTACGGCGCGATCCTCGAGCGGGCGCAGACCGAATGCGACGTGCTGCTCTGGGACGGCGGGAACAACGACCTCCCCTTCTACCGCCCGGACGTCCACGTCGTGGTGGCCGACCCGCTGCGCGCCGGCCACGAGCTCACGTACCACCCCGGCGAGACGAACCTGCGGATGGCGGATGCGATCGTCGTGAACAAGATGGACTCGGCCTCGCCCGAGCAGATCGCCTCCCTCCTGGGGACGATCGCGCGCGTGAACCCCGACGCCACCGTGATCCGCGCCGACAGCGCGGTCACGCTCGACGAGCCCGATGCGGTGCGGGGCAAGCGGGTCCTCGTCGTCGAGGACGGCCCGACGCTCACCCACGGCGAGATGAAGTACGGCGCGGGGGTCGTCGCGGCCCGCCGCGGCGGCGCGGCGGAGATCGTGGACCCGAGGCCCTGGGCCGCGGGCACGATCCGCGAGACCTTCGAGAAGTACGACGTCGGCCCGGTGCTCCCGGCGATGGGCTACTCCGACGGGCAGCTCGCGGAGATGGCCGAGACGATCGCCCGCGCCGAGGTGGACGTCGTGGTCATCGGGACCCCCATCGACCTTCGGAGCATCGTGCGCATCGACCGACCGGCCGTGCGCGTCCGCTACGATCTGGCCGTGCGGCCCGATTCGCCGACCCTGCGCGAGGTGCTCGCCCCCGTCCTGTAGGTCCGTCTCCCCAGGAGGTCTTCCCCATGGACCGCCAGACCGATCGTCCCCGCGTCGTCGTCGCCCTCGGCGGGAACGCGCTGCTGCGCGTCGGTGAGGAGGACACCTTCCAGAACGCCTATCGCGCCGCGCGTCGCGCGGCCGAACGCATCGCCGCCATCACCGCCACGGGTCGCGCGGTCGTCGTCCCGCCCGCCACCGCCCCGCCGGTCGGCCCCATCCTGCTCCAGCTGGAGGCGGCCGCCTCGATCGTCCATCCGATGCCGCTCGACGTCTGCGGTGCGGAGAGCCAGGGGCAGATCGGGTACCTCCTCCAGGCCACGATCGGCGACGTCTTCTACGAGCGCGGCATGCCGCGGCCCGTCGTGACGGTGCTCACGATGACGCGGGTGCGACGGGACGACCCCGCGTTCGCCGAGCCGACCAAGCCGGTCGGTCCCTTCTACGACGAGGACGAGGCGACGAAGCTCGCCGCCGAGCGCGGCTGGACGATGCGCGCCGACGCGCACGGCGGGTTCCGTCGCGTCGTCCCCTCGCCCGCGCCGTACTCGATCGTCGAGGCGCCGGTGATCGCCGATCTCGTGGCCTCCGGTGCGATCGTCATCGCGGCCGGCGGCGGCGGGGTGCCCGTCGTCGAGGACGGCCCGACACTCGTGGGCGTCGAGGGCGTCGTGGACAAGGACCTCGCGGCCGCGATCCTCGCGCGCGACGTCGCGGCCGCGGAGCTGCTCATCCTCACCGACGTCGAGCGCGTGCAGATCGGGTTCGGAACGCCCGCGGCGCGTGCGATCGAGGAGATGACGGTGGCCGAGGCGCGCGGCTTCCTCGCGGCGGGGGAGTTCGGCGCGGGGTCGATGAAGCCCAAGGTCGAGGCCGCGGTCTCGTTCCTCGAGCGGGGCGGGGAGCGGGCGACGATCGCCGCGCTCGAACGGGCGACCGAGGCCCTCGCCGGCCGCGCCGGGACCCGGATCGTCCCCTAGCGGGCGCGGGCGCGCGGTCGACGCGCGGGGTTCACGAACAGCCGCGCCGCGATGTAGAGCGCGATGAGGCCCGACACGCCGAGGATCGCCACGAGGGCGATCGCGAACACCCACTGGAGCGCGGACCAGGCGGCGAGCACGTTCCCAGCCTAGCGTCCCGGGAGCGCCCCCGTCGGGAACCGACCCCGCCCGTAGGATGCCGTGCGGGAGGCGTGATGGCGCGACGCATCGGGGTGCTCACGGGCGGCGGCGACTGCCCGGGTCTCAACGCCGCGATCCGGGCGATCGTGCGGCGCGGGCGCGACGTCCACGGCTGGGACCCGATCGGGTTCCACGACGGATGGCGGGGCGTCGTCGATGCGAACGTCGTGGATCTCACGCCCGCGACGATCCGCGGGATCCTGCCGCGGGGCGGCACGATCCTGGGGAGTTCGGGGTTCGATCCGTTCCGAGCCGGCGGCGCGGAACGCGTCCGCGAGGTGCTGCGCGACCTGCGCCTCGACGGCAGCATCGCGATCGGCGGCGAGGGGACGCTCGGGCTCGCCGCGCGCCTCGCCGACGACGGCGTTCCCATCGTCGGCATCCCGAAGACGATCGACAACGACCTCGCGGGGACCGACGCGTGCATCGGCTTCGCCACCGCGGTGCAGGTCGCGACGGACGCGATCGACCGCCTGCACACCACGGCCGAGAGCCACAACCGCGTGATGCTCCTCGAGGTGATGGGACGCGACGCGGGATGGATCGCCGTGGACGCCGGCGTAGCCGGTGGCGCGCACCTGATCCTCGCGCCCGAGATCCCCTTCGACCCCGCCGCGGTGGTCGCGGCGCTCGCCGCCGGCCACCGCTCGGGCCGGTCCTACTCGATCGTCGTGGTCGCCGAGGGGGCGACGCCGGTCGCCGGGACGTTCGAGCTCCCGCCGCCCCGCGTCGACGAGCGCGGGTTCCCGCGGTACGGCGGCATCGCGCAGGCGCTCGCGCCGGCCCTGGAAGAGGCGACGGGCTTCGAGACGCGCGTCGTCGTCCTCGGCCACCTGCAGCGGGGAGGATCCCCCGTGGCGGCCGACCGGATCCTCGCCTCGCGGCTCGGCGTGGCGGCCGTGGATCTCGTCGAGGCGGGGACGTGGGGGCGCATGGTGGGCCTGCATGGCGGCGACGTCGTCGCCGTCGACCTCCACGCCGGCTCCCGCGCGCGTCCGGTCCCGACCGACCGACTCGCCGTGGCGGGGGTCTTCGGCGCCTGAGCGTCGCTAGCATGGGGCGCATGTTCCGGGCCGACCTGCGTTCCGACACCGTCACCAAGCCCTCCGAGGCGATGCGGCGCGCGATGGCCGCGGCCGAGGTCGGCGACGACTGGTACGGCACCGATCCCACCGTGAACCGCCTGCAGGAGGCCGCCGCCGCGCGCGTCGGCCACGAGGCGGGGCTCTTCGTGCCGACGGGCGTCATGGCCAACCAGATCGCGCTGCGCCTGCACCAGCGCGGCGGCGGGCACCTCGTCGCGACCGAGACGCGCGCGCACGTCGCGACGACCGAGGTCGCGACGTCGGCGATGCTCTCGGGGGTCGCGTACCGGCTGCTGCAGGGCGACGCGCGCGGCCAGGTGACGCCTGCGCAGGTCGAGGAGGCGCTCGCGCCCGACGTGCTCTACGACGTGGAC
>JBJTHT010000063.1:0-9512 GCA_046094605.1 Actinomycetota bacterium
CCCTGACGCGGGCCGGCGCGACCCCCGGCGACGCGATCGTCGTGACCGGGACGCTCGGCGCGGCCGCGGGCGGGTTCCTGCTCTCGCGCGCATCCTCCGCGACGCAGCGCGCCGGCCTCGAGGCGCGCGGGGGTCGCGAGCTCCTCGCGGCGTTCACGCGGCCGGTCGCGCGCGTCGGCGAGGCGCGCGTGCTCGCCGCGGCGGGAGCGACGGCGATGATGGATGTCTCCGACGGCGTCGCGAAGGACCTGCCGCGGCTGTGCGCGCGGAGCGCGGTCGGCGCGGAGGTGGACCTCGCGTCGGTGCCGGTCGCGGGGGGGGGGGGCGTCGGGGAGGGGGGCGGGCGGGGGGGGGGGGGCCCGCGCGCGGGGGCGGGCCCCGGGGGGGGGGCGCGCCGCCGCGACCGCGCTGGGCGTGGATCCGCTCGACGTCGCGCTCGGCGGCGGCGAGGACTACGAACTGCTCGCGACGATGCCGCCCGACGCCGTCGACGGCGCGCGGGAACGGCTGCGCGAGACCTACGGCGTCCCGCTCACGGTGATCGGGCGCATCACGGCGGGCGGCGGTGTCCTCGGCGTGCGCGACGGGGCCGCGGCGCCCCTCGAGGTGCGCGGCTGGGACCACTTCGCATGACGCGCCGCGTCCCCGTTGCGCTGTCGATCGCCGGTTCCGATTCGGGCGGCGGCGCCGGCATCCAGGCCGACCTCAACACCTTCGGGGCCGCGGGCGTGTTCGCGACGACCGCGATCACCGCCGTCACGGTGCAGAACACGCGCGGCGTCTCGGGGTTCCAGGCGCTCGACCCCGCGACGGTCGCCGCGCAGGTGCGCGCCGTCGTGGACGACATCGGCGTGGACGCGGCCAAGACCGGGATGCTCGCGTCGTCGGCGATCGTGGTCGCGGTGGCGGACGCGATCGGGGCCGGCGGCATCCCCGCGCTCGTGGTGGACCCCGTCTCCGTCTCCAAGCACGGCCACCCGCTGCTCGCAGCCGATGCGGTGGACGCGCTGCGCGAGCGCATCCTGCCGCTCGCCACGGTCGTGACGCCGAACATCCCGGAGGCCGAGGTGCTCTCCGGGCTGCGGATCCGCGGGCGCGACGACATGCGGGCCGCGGCGGAACGCATCCGCTCCTTCGGGTGCCGCGCCGTGCTGCTCAAGGGCGGGCACCTCGACGAGGGCGGCGCCGACGACCTGTTCCTCGACGACGCGGGCACGGAGTGGATCCGCGGGCGGCGCATCGAGAGCGCGAACACGCACGGCACCGGCTGCGTCCTGTCGGCGGCGATCACGGCGCAGCTCGCGCTCGGGGAGGAACTGCGCCACGCCGTCGTGGCCGCGAAGGCGTTCGTCACGCACGCGATCGAGCACGCGCTCGCGATCGGCGGGGGGATCGGACCGGTGGATCCGCTCTGGGAGCGGCGGGCGGGTCGTTAGCCGACGCGCTGCACGCGTCCGGCCTTGATGCAGCTCGTGCAGGCGTAGACGCGGCGGTGGCTGCCGTTCACGACGGCGCGGACGCGCTGGATGTTGGGGTTCCAGCGGCGCTTCGTACTGCGCTGGGAGTGGGAGATCTGCTCGCCGAAGAACGGCTTCTTCCCGCAGATGTCGCAGATGGCTGCCATGGCCCGGGAAGGGTAGCAGAGGCCCCCGGACCGGCGGTCCGCGCCGTCAGACCGCGATCGCCGCGATGCCGGCCGCCAGTTCCTCCTCGGGGATCGGCCCCGTGTAGGAGGCGACGAGCGTCCCGTCCGCCCCGTAGAAGAGGGTGACCGGCTGGCCGAGGAGGCCCAGCCCGTCGCGGATCGCGCCCGTCGCGTCGAACAGGCTCGGGAACGTCCACCCGTGTTCGGTCAGGAACGCGCGTCCGGAGACCCGCGTGTCGAGGATGTCGATGCCGAGGAACTGCACGTCGGGGTTCGCGCGCGCGGCGGCGGCCATGCGGGGGGCCTCCTCCTGGCACGGCCCGCACCACGACGCCCACACGTTCACGACGAGCGGGGTCCCGCGGACCTGGTCGAGGAGGGACCGGAACGTCGCGAGGTCGGCGTCGGGGAGCGCGTCCACGGTGGTCGGCAGGAGCGCCGCGGTCGTCGCGTTGGCGGCCGGCACGCCCGGCGGAACCGATGCCGCGGGCTCGGTCGGCACGGCGGCGCGCGCGCACGCGGGGACGAGGAGGAGCAGGAGGAACGCTCGGCGCGCGCGGTGCGTCATGGAGGGCATGGTAGAACCGGACGCGTGACGCTCACCGCCGGTTCCCCCGTCTCCGAGGTGCGCGGCGCGACCGTCCGGACCTCCGCCAAGGCCGGCGCGGAGACGCGGGCCCAGGTCCTGGGTCGCCTCGGCGTCCTCACGGTGAGCGACCTGATCGCCTGGTACCCGCGCCGCTACATCGACCGCTCGAAGGTGCAGCGCATCAGCACCGTGGAACTCGACCGGCCCGCGACGATCATCGGGCGCGTCCGCAAGGTCGTGAAGCGCCAGGCGCGGAACCGTCGCGCCATCGTCCACGTGACGATCGAGGACGGCAGCGGCGAACTCGACCTCACCTTCTTCAATCAACCCTGGGTCGCCAACGTCTACAAGGAGGGCCACGAGGTCGCGGTCTCCGGCATCGCGCAGCTGTACCGGGGGCGCCTCCAGCTCGCCAACCAGGAGGTCGAACTCCTGCGCAGCGACGAGCAGGACCTCGTCCACACCGGCCGCATCGTCCCGGTGCACCGCGCGACCGAGGGGCTCTCGAGCCGCACGATCCGCCAGCTCGTCCACAACGCGCTCGACGACCTCGGCCCGCTCGAGGACGTGCTGCCGCCCGACGTGGTCGCGGCGGAGGGACTCGTCTCGTTCGACGCGGCGGTGCGCGCGATCCACTTCCCGGACACGCCGGAGACGCTCAAGGCCGCGCGCGACCGCCTGAAGTTCGAGGAGCTCTTCGTCCTGGAGCTCGGGGTCGCGTTCCGCAAGCACCGGCTGGGGGAGACGGAACCGGGGGTCGCCCACGTCACCGACACGCCGCTCGTGCGGTCGTTCACCGAGCACCTGCCGTTCGAGCCGACCGGCGCGCCCCGAACCGATGAACCTGCTGCTGCAGGGCGACGTCGGTTCCGGCAAGACCCTCGTCGCGCTCCACGCCGCGATCGTCGCGATCGGCTCGGGCCACCAGGCCGCGATCATGGCCCCGACCGAGGTGCTCGCCGGCCAGCACGCGCGCTCGGTGGACCTCCTCCTCGGCCCGATGGGCGCGCGTCCGTTCCTCGGCGCGCCGGCCGCGGGCGGAGACGCCGCGCAGGCGTCGCTCCTCGACGCCGAGCCGCGACCGTCGCTCACGTACGCGCTGCTCACCGCCGCCGTGACGGGCAAGGACCGCGCGCGGATCCTCGAGGGCATCGCCTCGGGCGCGGTGCACCTCGTGATCGGCACGCACGCCGTCGTCCAGGAGGGCGTGACCTTCGCCGACCTCTCGCTCGCGGTGATCGACGAGCAGCACCGGTTCGGGGTCCACCAGCGCATGGCGCTCAAGGGCAAGGGCGCCTCGCCGGACGTCCTCATCATGACCGCGACGCCGATCCCCCGCACGATCGCGCTCACCTACTACGGCGACCTCGACGTCGTGGTCCTCGACGAACTGCCGAAGGGCCGACAGCCGATCGAGACGATCGTGGCGCGCACCGAGGTGGAGCGCGCGGCGGCCGAGGACCTCGTCCGTCGCGAGGTCGCCGCCGGACGTCAGGCGTTCGTCGTGTGCGCCGCGATCGACGAGGGGAACCGCGCCGAGGTGCGCGCCGCCGAGGCCGAGGCCGAGCGGCTGCGCGCCGAGGTGTTCCCGGAGCTCTCCGTCGAGGTGCTCCACGGACGGATGCGTCCGGCGGAGAAGGCGGCGGTCATGGACCGGTTCCGCGCGGGCGACCACGACCTGCTCATCTCCACGACGGTGATCGAGGTCGGCGTGGACGTGCCGAACGCGACCGTGATGCTCGTCGAGAACGCGGAACGCTTCGGGCTCGCGCAGCTCCATCAGCTGCGCGGTCGCATCGGTCGGGGTGCGCACCGGTCGTACTGCGTGCTCTTCGACGAGAGCAAGGAGGACAACGAGGAGGCGCGCGCCCGCCTGTCCGCGCTCGCGCGCACGACCGACGGCTTCGCGCTCGCCGACGAGGACCTGCGGCTGCGCGGCGAGGGGACGCTCTTCGACGTGCGCCAGTCGGGGATGCCCGACCTCAAGCTCGCGCGGCTCGCGTACGACCTCGACCTCGTCGGTCGCGCGCGCGAGCGCGCGTTCGCGCTCATCGCCGGCGACCCGACGCTCGCGCGCCACCCCGATCTCCTCGCGGCGCTGCGGCTGCGGTTCCGCGATTCCATCGAGTGGCTGTTCCACGGGTGACGCGGTGCGCGTGATCGCGGGGACGGCGAAGGGCACGCGCCTCGGGGCGGTGCCGCCGGGCGTGCGACCCGTGGCCGACGCGGCCCGCGAGGGGCTCTTCTCGAGCCTCGGTCCGGCGGTCGACGGCGCGCGCGTCCTCGACCTCTACGCGGGGACGGGGGCGATGGGGATCGAGGCCCTCTCGCGCGGCGCGGCGTCGGCGACGTTCGTCGAGCGCTCGCGCGGGGGCGTCCGGGCGATCCGGGACAACCTGGCGCGGACCCACCTGGCCGACCGGGGGACGGTCGTCGAGGGGGAGGTCTGGGGGGCCGTGGCGGGGGACCTTCCCTACGACCTGGTCCTGGCCGATCCCCCCTACGAGCAGGGGCCGGGTGACCTCGACCCCATGCTCGCGCGCCTGGGCGCGGGGCTGCCCGAGGGCGCCACGATCGTGCTCACGCGGGGGGTGCGGAGTTCCATGCCTGTCATTCCAGTACCATGGGCCGTCGCGAGGCGCCTGGAGTACGGCGACACCCTCGTGCTGGTCTGCCGCCGAGGCTGACCGGGGAGCACCGGGAGGCGACCATGGGCCTGACCGCCCTGTGTCCGGGGAGCTACGACCCCGCCACCAACGGTCATCTGGACATCATCGAGCGGGCGGCGCGGCGCTTCGACGCCGTGATCGTCGGTGTGCTCGACAACCCGTCCAAGCGTCCGTTGTTCCCCGTCGAGGAACGCGTGGGGATGCTCAAGGAACTCACCGCCGGCATGCGCGGCGTCGAGGTCGAGGCCTTCTCGGGCCTGCTCGTGGACCACGCGCGCCGTCGCGGCGCGGGCGTCGTCGTGAAGGGCCTGCGCTCCGAGGCCGACTTCGCCTACGAACAGCAGATGGCGCAGATGAACCGCCACGTCGGGGACATCGAGACCGTGTTCCTCGCGACGAGCCCGTCGTGGTCGTTCCTCTCCTCCACGCTCGTGAAGGAGGTCGCCCGCAGGGGGGGCGACGTCTCCGGCCTCGTGCCGCCGCTCGTCGCGGAGCGACTCGCGGCGGCCCTCGGGGGGAACTGATGGATCTCGCCGGCCTGATCGAACACCTCTACGCGCTCGTGCGCGACGCGAAGTCGATGCCCCTCTCGTCGTCGGCGCTCGTCAACCGCGAGGAGGTCCTCGCGATCATCGACGAGATGCGCGAGGCGTTCCCCGAGGAGGTGCGCCAGGCGCGCTGGGTCGTGAAGGACCGCGAGGAACTCCTCGAGAAGGCGCGCACCGAGGCCGGGAAGATCGTCGAGGCCGCGCGCGCGGAGCAGCGTCGACTCGCCCAGCGCGAGGAGGTCGTGCAGCGCGCGGCGCAGGAGGCGCGCCAGCTCCTCGAGGACGCGTCCGAGGACGGTCGTCGCATCCGCCTCGAGGCCGAGGACTACGTGGACGGTCGTCTCGCCCAGTTCGAGATGGCGCTGCAGAAGATCGCCGAGGAACTCGTCGCCACGAACGGCGCCCTCTCCCGCACGATCGGTCAGGTCCAGATGGGCCGCGACCGTCTGCGGGCGCCGGCCCGCGCGTCGGATGCGCTCGCGCCGGAGGGGTACGACGAGGAGGAGGAGGGATGACGGTGGACCTGATCGACGTCCGCGATCTCGTCGAACACCCCGGCACCTCGCGCCGCGTGCACCTGCACGAGCCGGTCGAGTTCCGCACGGAACTCGCCGATCTGCTGGACCCCGTGGACGGCGACCTCCTGCTCGAGGGCGTCGTCGAGGGCGTCTACGTCACCGGCGCGATCGACGCGCCCGCGACGCTCCGCTGCGCGCGCTGCCTCAAGGAGTTCCCGCAGCGCATGTCGGTGTCGGTCGCCGAACTCGTGCCGCGCGAGCAGGGTCCCGAGGACGACTACCGGCTCGCCGACGACCTCACGCTCGACCCGGAACCGCTCGTGCGCGACGCGATCGCGCTCGAGCTCCCGTTCGCACCGCTCTGTTCGCCGACGTGCCTCGGGCTCTGCCCGCGGTGCGGGAGCGACCGGAACCTCGGAACGTGCAGTTGCACCGAGGACATCGATCCGCGCTGGGCCGCGCTCGACCGGTTCCGCGAGGACTGACAGGAAGGAAGGACGCCATGCCCGTTCCCAAGCGACGCCAGTCGCACAGCCGGACCCACAAGCGCAAGTCGACGTGGAAGGCCACGGCCGCCACGTACGCGACGTGCCCGCAGTGCCGTCAGCCCAAGCTCCCGCACCGCGTGTGCGGCACGTGCGGCTGGTACGCGGGTCGCCAGGCCGTCGAGGTCGAGTAGCCCGGTGGAGCCGGCGCGCGCGGACAGCGCGATCACGCCGCTCGAGCGCGCCCTCGGGGTGCGCTTCCGCGACCCTGCCCTGCGCGACCTCGCGCTCACGCACCGGTCCCACGCGTTCGAGGAGTCAGCGGGCACGCACAACGAGCGCCTCGAGTTCCTCGGGGACGCCGTGCTGGACCTCGTGGTCGCCGAGATGGCCTACCGCGGGTTCCCGGACCTGCAGGAGGGTGACCTCGCGCCGCTGCGCGCCGCCATCGTGAACATGACCGCGCTCGCCGATGTCGCGCGGTCGCTCGACCTGGGCGACGCGCTGTTCCTCGGCCGCGGCGAGGAGAAGGGCGGCGGCCGCGACAAGCCGAGCATCCTCGCCGATGCCCTGGAGGCGATCTTCGGCGCGGTCTACCTCGACCTCGGTCCCGACGCCGCGCGTGACCTCATCGAGCGGCTCTTCCGGCCGCGGATGATGGCCTACGTGCGCGGCGAGGGCGGCCGCGACTACAAGTCGCTCCTGCAGCAGCGCGCGTCGAGCGATCTGCGCGAGGTCCCGGACTACCGCATCGAGGAACAGGGACCCGACCACCTGAAGGAGTTCACCGCGACCGTCCACCTGGGCGGCCGCGCGTTCGGTACCGGGACGGGCCGGTCCAAGAAGGAAGCGGAGCAGCGTGCCGCGCGCGAGGCCCTCCTCGCGCTCGACGGGTCCGCGGAGCGGGGGGAGTAGTGGAGCTGCCAGAGGTCGAAGTGATGCGCCGCGATCTGGAGAAGGACGTCGTGGGCAAGAAGATCGAGTCCACCGAGGTGCGTCCCTCCAAGAACGCGATGCGCGCGATCCGCCGCCACACCAAGCGCAAGGAGTTCACCGACCGCCTCGACGGCCACAAGTTCACGAAGGCCGAACGGCGCGGGAAGTACCTGCTCCTGCACCTCGACGGCGGGGACGTCCTCGTCGTGCACTTCGGGATGAGCGGGCAGTTCCTGCGTGCGACCAAGCGCGTGCCGCTGCCGCCGCACACCCACGTCGTCTTCACGTTCCAGCAGGGCGGCGACCTGCGCTTCGTGGATCCGCGCACCTTCGGCGAGATCTTCGTGACGACGCTCGACGACCTCGGCAAGGTGAAGGAACTCCAGCACGTCGCGATCGACCCGCTCGACCACGTCTTCACCTGGAACGCCTTCGGCGCGGCGCTCGCGACGAAGGCCACCAAGATGAAGCAGCTCCTCATGGACCAGAAGTTCATCTCGGGCCTGGGGAACATCTACTCCGACGAGGTCCTGTTCGCCGCCGGCCTGCGCTACGACCGGATGTCGAACACCCTCTCGTCGCAGGAGGTGCGCCGCCTCTACCGGGCGCTCCAAGAGGTGCTCCAGGAGGCGATCCGGTTCCGCGGGACGACCCTGCCGGACGAGGCCTACGTGGACCTCTTCGGCAAGCCGGGGGACTTCGGCAACGAACTGAAGGTCCACAACCGGGTGGGGCTCCCGTGCCGTCGGTGCCGCACGCCGATCCGCTCGGTCAAGGTGTCGGGCCGCTCGGCGTACTTCTGCCCGCGCTGCCAGAGCTAGCCCGGGGCGCGGGTCCGGGCGCCGGCGCGGGGCGAATCACAAGGTTGTAGTATCGCGCGGATGTTCCTCCGGTCGCTCACGATCCGCGGCTTCAAGTCGTTCGCCGACAAGACCGTCCTCGAGTTCGTCCCCGGGACGAGCGTCATCGTCGGCCCCAACGGTTCCGGCAAGTCCAACCTCGTCGACGCCATCTCCTGGGTCCTCGGGGAACAGGGCCCGCGGGCGCTCCGCGGCGGCCAGATGGCCGACGTCATCTTCAGCGGGACCTCGCAGCGCCCCGCCCTCGGCATGGCCGAGGTGAAGCTCGTCATCGACAACACCGCCGGCACGATCCCGGTCCCGATGACCGAGATCGAGATCAGCCGCTCGATCTTCCGCTCCGGCGAGAGCGAGTACCGCATCGGGGGCCAGGTCGTGCGGCTCCTCGACGTGCAGGAACTCCTCTCCGAGAGCGGCATCGGCCGCGCGCTCCACACGATCATCGGCCAGGGGCAGCTCGAGGAGGTCCTCCACTCGCGCCCCGAGGACCGCCGCGTCTACATCGAGGAGGCGGCCGGCATCGCCAAGCACCGCCGCCGCAAGGAACGCGCCGAGCGCAAGCTCGAGAACCTCGAGGGTGATCTGCTGCGGCTCCAGGACGTGCTCGCGGAACTCAAGCGCCAGCTCAAGCCGCTGCGCCAGCAGGCGGAGATGGCCAAGCGCCACGAGGACCTGACCTCGGAGGCGCAGGCGATCACGGAACTGCTCGCGGGTGCGCGCCTCCGCGCGCTGCTCGCCGAGCGCGAGGGGAAGTCGGGCGGATGGGAAGCGGGCGAGCGGGCGCGCGCCGAGGCGCGCGAGCGGCTCGACGCGCTCAGCGAACGCGTCGGGGCCGTCGCCGACGAGCGCGCCCGTGCGATGTGGGCGGTGCAGGAAGCGGACGCGGCGTTCGCCGCCGCGCAGGAGGCTCGTTCGACCGCCGAGGTCGCGCTGCGCCGCGCCGTCGAGGACGAGGCAGGGGCGCGCGGTCGGCTCACCGCGGGTACCTCGAGCGGCGCGCGCGTCGCGGCGCTCGAGGGCGAGGCGTCGCGCGCGCGCCGCCGCCTTGAGGAGGTCACCGCCGGGCTCACGGCAGCGGAGTCGGCGCTCGCCGACGCCGAGCGCGCCTACCGGGTCGCCGTCGAGGAGCGGAGCGCCACTCGCGGTTCGCGGCGGACTCCGTCTCCATCGCCTCGGCCTGCGCGGTCGCCGCGCGCGCCCGCGCGGTCCCCGCCTCCGACGCGGCGGCCGTCGCGGCGCGCAGGGTCTCCTCGGCGGCGGCG
>JBJTHT010000064.1:0-3917 GCA_046094605.1 Actinomycetota bacterium
CGCCCCGCCGCCGCCCCCGGCCAACCGCCCCCGCGCCCCCGCACGCCGCGCTGGTCGCGCACCCCCCCGGGGGGGCCGTCCCCCCCGCCGCGCCGCGCCGGGGTCGACGGCGCGAAGGTCGTCTCCACCCACGGTCCGAGCGAGAGCGGCGTGCGGTCGAGCGGGGTCGGATCGCCGTCGGCGGCGACGGCGCGCCAGTCCGCGAGGAGCGCGTAGCCGAACACCGCGGCCGGGACCTCCTCGGGCGCGGCGTGGTCGAGCGGTCGCCCGAGGACCACCACGAGCTTCGGTCGGACCTCGAGCCAGCCGGTCCCCGGCTCCCAGGGCACGAGGGCGTCGGCGCCGAGCAGCGGCCGCTCGCCGTCGGTGGTGTCGGGGGAGCGGAGCGACGCGGGGAGGACCGGCGGGAGGAGGCGCGCGGCGTCCACGACGAACCCATCCACCTCGCCGCGTTCGAGCGCCGCGACCGCCGCGGGCATGAGGCTCCCGCCGTTGCGCTGGACGAGCGACTCGAGCGACGTGGGGAAGGCTGGGTGGCCGACCAGGCCCGGGAGGTCGACGATCCGGTCCTGCAGGATCGCCCCGAGGCGCCGCCGGCCCCCCCGGTCGAAGGTCACGAGTCGCATGGGGAGGAGCCCGATGCTATCCCCGCTGACCTGCGGTTTCGGTAGCCGCGGACCCCCCGCCCGCCGTGCGCCGGACGGCTAGCATGGGGGCGTTCCGGGTCCCCGAGGAGGCTTCCGTGCCAGACCAGACGTTCCGCGTCACCTACGCGACCATGTCCGCCGAGAACGAGGAACTGCAGCGGCGCTTCGACGAGGCCGCCGCGCGGGTCCGGTCCGAGCTCGGGAAGGACCACCCGATCGTCGTGAACGGCGAGGAGCGCTGGAACGACGACCGCTACGAGGAGCGTTCCCCGATCGACGACGACGTCGTGATCGGCCGTTTCGTGCAGGCCACCGCGGCCGACGTGGCCGACGCGGTCGCCGCGGCGAAGGCCTTCGAGACCGCGTGGGACCGGATCGGCTGGCAGGAGCGCGTCGCGATGCTGCGCAGGACCGCCGACCTGATGGAGGAGCGGCTCTTCGACCTCGCGGCGCTCATGTCGTACGAGGTCGGGAAGAACCGTCTCGAGGCGCTCGGCGACGTGCAGGAGACGGCGGAACTCGTGCGCTGGAACTGCGACGCGATGGAGCGCCACGACGGGTTCCGCACGCCGATGAGCGGCCTCGGTGCGGCCGGCGACTACTACGACATCCTCCGTCCGCACGGCGTGTGGGCGATCATCAGCCCGTTCAACTTCCCGTTCGCGCTCTCGGGCGGCCCGTCCTCGGGCGCGCTCGTGGCGGGCAACCCGGTGGTGCTCAAGCCGTCGAACCGCGGCGCGCTGCTCGGCTGGAAGCTCTACGAGTGCCTGCGCGACGCGGGCGTGCCCGCGGGTGCGTTCCACTTCCTCCCGGGGCGCGGCAAGGTCGCGGGCGACGCGCTGTGGCGCAACCCGGACGTGGACGGCATCCTCTTCACCGGTTCCTACGACGTCGGCATGGAGATCTACCGGCACTTCTCGTCCGGGTACCCGAAGCCCGCGATCTGCGAGATGGGCGGCAAGAACCCGGCGATCGTCACGAAGGCGGCCGACCTCGACGTCGCGACGGACGGCGTCCTGCGCTCGGCCTTCGGGTTCGGCGGCCAGAAGTGTTCCGCCTGCTCGCGCGTGTTCGTCCAGCGCGAGGTCTACGACGCGTTCGTGCAGCAGCTCGTCGCCAAGACCGAGAAGCTCGTCCTCGGGGACCCCCTCGAGCGCGGGACGTTCCTCGGGCCGGTCATCAGCCCGATGGCGGTGGACACCTACGAGGAGGCCGTCGCCGAGGCGCGGTCGCGGGGGAAGGTGCTCACCGGCGGTGAGCGCGTCACCGACGGCGCGATGGGGCGCGGCTACTTCGTGCGTCCCACGGTCGTCGAGGTCCCGACGGACAGCTGGATCTGGAAGAAGGAACTCTTCGTGCCCTTCGTCGCGGTGGCCCCCTTCGACGACCTCGACGAGGCGATCGACCGCGCGAACGCGAGCGAGTACGGCCTCACCGCCGGGCTCTTCTCGAAGGACCAGGCGGAGATCGACCGCTGGCTCTCGCGGATCGAGGCGGGCGTCGTCTACGTGAACCGTCGCGCGGGCGCGACGACCGGCGCGTGGCCGGGCGTGCAGCCCTTCGGCGGGTGGAAGGGGTCCGGCACCACCGGGAAGTCCGGCGGCGGGCCCTACTACGTGACGCAGTTCCTGCGGGAGCAGTCGCGCACGGTGATCGCGTCGTGAGCGCGACCGACCTGTCGCTCGCCGACCTCGCGGCCGCCACGGCGCCGCATCTCGTCACCGAGGTGCCCGGCCCGAAGGCACGCGCGCACGTCGACCGCGACCGGTCGGTCACCTCGCCCTCGCTGCCCCGCGCGTACGCGTTCGCACCGCGCCGCGGGTCGGGCTCGGTCGTCGAGGACCTCGACGGGAACCGGTTCCTCGACCTGAACGCCGGCATCGCGGTCACCGCGACGGGCCACTGCCATCCGCAGGTCGTCGAGGCGATCCAGCGCCAGGCCGAGCAGCTCCTCCACTACTCCGCGAGCGACTTCTTCCTCCCGATCTACGCCGAGACCTGCGAGGCCCTCGGCCGGATCGCGCCGATGGCCGGACCCACGCGGACCTTCCTGTCCAACTCGGGCACCGAGGCGGTCGAGGCGGGCATCAAGCTCGCGCGCTACGCGACCGGGCGGCCCTACGTCATCGCGATGTTCCAGTCGTTCCACGGTCGCTCCTACGGGAGCCTCTCGCTCACCGCGAGCAAGGCGAAGTACCGCACGGGCTTCGGCCCGCTCCTGCCGGGCGTCCACCACACGTTCTTCGGCGACGACGAGTACCTCGAGAAGGTGCTCTTCAAGCGCCTCGTGGACCCCTCGGAGGTCGCCGCGATCATCACGGAACCGGTCCTCGGCGAAGGCGGCTACGTGTTCCCGCCCGCGGGGTGGTTCCGCTACCTGCGCGACCTCTGCGACCGCCACGGCATCCTCCTCGTCGACGACGAGGTGCAGTCGGGCGTCGGGCGCACCGGGAAGATGTGGGCGATCGAGCACGAGGGCGTCGAGCCCGACGTGCTCCTGTTCGGCAAGGGCATCGCGAGCGGGATGCCGCTCGGCGGGATGACCGCGCGCGCCGACCTCATGTCGTGGGGCGTCGGGGCGCACGGGTCCACCTACGGCGGCAACCCCGTCTCCTGCGCCGCCGCGCTCGCGACGCTCGACCTCGTCGAGCACGGCCTCATGCAGCACGCGGCCGAGGTGGGGGAACGGTTCCTCGCCGGCCTGCGCGGCATCCAGACGCGCCACCCCGCGGTGCTGCGCGAGGTGCGCGGGCGGGGTCTCATGATCGGCATGGGGATGCGCGACCACGATCTCGCGGTCGCCTTCGAGGAGGCGGCGTTCCACCGCGGCCTGCTCGTGCTCTCGTGCGGCGACGACGCCGTGCGCATGGCGCCGCCGCTCGTGCTGCGGCCCGACCAGGTCGACACCGCGGTCGCCCTGCTCGAGGAGACGCTCGTCGAGGTCGCGGGCGCCTGAAGGCCGCCGTGACCGGGGACAAGGTCGCGACGATGCGCGACGCCGTCGCGGAGCTCGTCCGCGACGGCGACACGGTGGCGATCGAGGGCTTCACGCACCTGATCTCGTTCGCGGCGGGCCACGAGATCATCCGCCAGCGCCGCCGGGACCTGACGCTCGCGCGCATGACGCCCGACGTGATCTACGACCAGATGGTCGCCGCGGGCGTCGCGACGAAGCTCGTGTTCTCGTGGCTCGGGAACCCCGGGGGGGGGGGGGGGGGGGCGGGCGCGCGCCCCCGCCCCGCGGCCGCCCCCCCGCCCCCCCCGCGCGCG
>JBJTHT010000065.1:0-3833 GCA_046094605.1 Actinomycetota bacterium
CACCCCTCCCGTCCCGAGAGGGATGTCGCACCCTCCGTCCACACTTGTCCCCAGCCTTTTCCACACCCATCGCCGCAGGTGGAGGCCGGAGTGACAAGGAATCTGGGAGCCCGACGAGGGACGATGCGTTTCCACAGCGAAATCCCCGCGCTTTCCCATTCCGTCGCGCGACCCGGCCGCCCTACGCTGCGGTGTCGTCGAACGGAGGGTTCCCGTGGCACGTCCCGCTGATGAGGTCCGATCGCTCCGTCCCGACCGCGTCCCGCCCCACAACATCGAGGCCGAGGAGTCCGTCCTCGGTTCGATGCTCCTCTCGGCCGATGCCGCCGGCGACGTCATCGGGATGCTCGAGCCGGAGGACTTCTACCGGTCGGCCAACGCGGAGGTCTTCCGCGTCATCCACGCGCTCTTCGGCGCCGGCGAGCCCTGCGACGCCATCACGGTCGTCGAGGAACTGAAGCGCCGCGGCATCCTCGATCGGGTCGGCGGCCACCTGTTCATCAGCGATCTGGTCGACCGGACGCCGACCCCGTCCGCCGCGGCGGCGTACGCGCGGATCGTGGCCGAGAACGCGCTCCTGCGGCGCCTCATCGACGCGGCGGCCGAGATCATGGACATCGGCTACTCCCAGCCGACCGACCCGGAGGACGCCGCCGACCAGGCCGAGCAACGCATCTACTCCGTCGCCCGCCGTGACGAGCGGAGCGAAAGCGCGTCCCTCAGCACGATCATCGACGATGCGGTCGAGGGCCTCGAGGCGGCGCAGAACAGCACGAGCGCCCTCGCCGGGGTGCCGACCGGGTTCAAGGGCGTCGACGCGTACCTGTCGGGCCTCCAGAAGGGGAACCTCATCGTCGTCGCCGCGCGGCCCGCGCTGGGCAAGTCCTCCTTCGTCACGAACATCGCCCGCAACATCGCGGTCACCTCGCGCGCCCACGTCGCGCTCTTCTCGCTCGAGATGAGCCGCTGGGAGATCGGCATGCGCCTGCTCTGCAGCGAGGCCGGCGTCTCCTGGGACCGCATCAACAACCGCCGCGTGCAGGCCGAGGACTGGAGCCGCGTGGTCCGAGCGGCGGGCGAGCTCCACGGTGCACCGCTGACCGTGATCGACTCGGGCAACGTGACGCTCGTGGACATCCGCGCGAAGGCGCGACGTCTCGCGGCGCGGACGGGGGGTCTCGGCCTCCTGATCGTCGACTACCTCCAGCTCATGTCGCACCAGTCCGCGAACCGGCGCAACGACAACCGTCAGCAGGAGATCGCCGAGATCAGCCGCGGGCTCAAGATGCTCGCCAAGGAGTTCGAGATCCCGGTCATCGCGGTCTCGCAGCTGAACCGTGAGTCGGAGCGTCGCCAGGACAAGCGGCCGCAGCTCTCCGACCTGCGGGAATCCGGCGCGATCGAGCAGGACGCCGACGTCGTGATGTTCCTCCACCGGAAGGACCGCCTCGAGGAGGGGCGCAGCGATCCCGGGAGCGAGGACTACACCGACCTCATCATCGCCAAGCACCGCAACGGCCGCACCGGCGTGGTCAAGCTCGCCTGGAACGCGAACCTGACGCGGTTCAGCGACGCCGCGCACGAGCACCAGCGCGACGCCGGTCGCTGAGCGGCGTGGCCGACCGGGCGACGATCGAGGAGATCGTCCGGCGCCTGGCGCGCGCCTACGGGCCGCTGCGGGTCCCCCAGGGCGGTCCGCCGCTCGACGAACTGGTCCTCACGATCCTGTCGCAGCACACGAGCGACGCGAACGCGGAACGGGCCTTCACCGCGTTGCGCGCGCGGTTCCCATCCTGGGAGTCCGTGCTCGGCGCGCGCGAGACCACCCTCGCGGCGACGATCCGCTCGGGTGGCCTCGCCAACGTGAAGGCCAAGCGGATCCGCGCCGTGCTGCGCGAGGTGCTCGATCGCCGCGGTGGACTCGACTTGGGGTTCCTCGCCGACCTCCCGGACGGGGAGGTGTTCGACTTCCTCGCGACGCTCCCGGGTGTCGGGCCGAAGACCGCGGCCGTCGTCATGGCGTTCTCGCTGGGGCGCGACACGATCCCCGTCGACACGCACGTGCACCGGGTCACCACGCGCCTCGGCCTCGTGCCGGCGAAGGCGACGGCCGTGAAGGCGCAGGCGCTCCTCGAGGCGTCGGTGCCCACGCGGCTCAAGACGCGGTTCCACGTCGGCCTCATCGCGCACGGTCGGAAGACCTGCGACGCGCAGCGACCGCGCTGCGACGACTGCGTGCTGCTCGATCTCTGCCCCGCGGGTCCGCGGATCGGCCGTGCGTCAGCGGTGAAGGGATCGACGGGGAAGCGGTCGCGGCGCGCCAAGGGATCGCGGAGCGGGTGAGGGGAATCGAACCCCCGTTTCAAGCTTGGGAAGCTTGCGTTCTACCATTGAACCACACCCGCGTCGTGCGTCCGGAGTGTAGCGCGGGGCGCCGCGACGCCGCCACCCCGGCCTCTGCGACGCTGGGGTAGCATCCGCGCCACCATGATCCTGTCGGACCGCACGATCCGCGAGCAGATCGCCGCCGGACGCATCGTCATCGATCCGTTCGACGACGCGTGCGTGCAGCCGTCGAGCGTCGACCTGCACGTGGACCGTCAGTTCCGCGTCTTCCGCAACAACCGCTACGGCCACATCGACGTGAAGCAGGAGATGTCCGAACTCACGGAACTCGTCGAGGTCGGCCCCGAGGAGCCGTTCATCCTGCACCCCGGCGAGTTCGTCCTCGGCTCGACGCTCGAGCGCGTCGCGGTCCCCGACGACCTCGTCGCGCGCCTCGAGGGGAAGTCCTCGCTCGGCCGCCTGGGCCTCCTGATCCACTCGACCGCGGGCTACGTGGACCCGGGCTGGGACGGATGGCTCACGCTCGAACTCTCGAACGTCGCCAACCTGCCGATCACGATCTACCCGGGGATGAAGATCGGCCAGATCTCGTTCTTCCAGCTCACGACACCGGCCGAGACGCCCTACGGGGCGAAGGGGCGGAACAAGTACCAGGGCCAGCGCGGGCCGACCGCGAGTCGCTTCTTCGAGGACTTCCGCCGCTAGGCGGCGGCCTCCGCGCTACTCCGCGGGCAGCGCCCGCTCGAGCACCTGCGCGATGTCGAGGACCTCGAGCCCGTCGCCCCGGTCCTTCGCGCCGTCGTCGAGCATGATCGCGCAGTAGGGGCACCCGACCGCGACCGTCGTCGCGCCCGTCGCGGCGGCCTCGTCCACGCGCTCCCGGTTGATGCGCTTGCCGATCGACTCCTCCATCCACATGCGCGCGCCGCCGGCCCCGCAGCAGAAGCTCCGCTCGCGGCTGCGGTCCATCTCGACGGTCGCGAGGCCCGGGACCGCCCCGAGGACCCCACGCGGCGCGTCGTAGACGTCGTTGTGGCGACCGACGTAGCAGGGGTCGTGGTACGTGACCGAGCCGTCGGAGGCCGCTGGCGCGAGACGGCCCTCCTTCACGAGCGTCTCCAGCAGTTCGGAGTGATGGAGGACGCGGTACGTCCCGCCGTAGTCGGGGTATTCGTTGGCGAGCGTGTTGAAGCAGTGCGCGCAGTTCGTGACGATCGTGGTCACGCCCGCGCCGTTGAGCGTCTCGACGTTGCGCTCGGCCAGGGTCTGGAACAGGAACTCGTTGCCCATGCGGCGCGCCGGATCGCCCAGTCGCTCGCGCGGCTCCTCGGCCGCGCCGGCCTCTCCTTCGCGATCCTCGGACCGCGCGAGCAGTGCACGGGCGATCCGGCGCGCCGCATGGGCAACGAGTTCCTGTTCCAGACCCTGGCCGAGCGCAACGTCGAGACGCTCAACGGCGCGGGCGTGACCACGATCGTCACGAACTG
>JBJTHT010000066.1:0-4036 GCA_046094605.1 Actinomycetota bacterium
GCGTGGCCGCCGAGTCGCCCAGCCCCCCGGCGCCGCTGCCCCGCGGGGGCGGGGGGGCGCGCGGGCCCCCGCCCCCACGCCCTCGGCGCGGGCTCCTCGTCCACGTCGTCCTCGTCGGGTTCCACGGCCTCCTGGTCGTACACGGTGGCCGCGCGGCGCGCGCGGCGTTCCTCGCGGGCAGCACCGAGCCGCTCCGTCGTGCGTTCGGCGACGCGGCCGAGGAACGTGCCGGTGAACAGGAGGAGGCCGAGCACCACGAGTCCCGTCCAGACGATGCCCGCGCCGGTGACCGAGATGAGTTCCGCCAGGGGCCACGCCGCGAGCGCCCCGATCAGACCGGTCGCGGTCTCGAGGGCGTCGACGCCGTCGAGAGGCGCGGGGTTGCCCACGCCGAGGGAGATGAGCGCGAGGACGGCGGTGGCGAGGAGCGTGAACCCCACCGCACGACGCGCGCGCACGTCGGGTTCCGCGTCGCGCAGGAGGGCGACCCCCCAGCCGAGGGCGACGACCGGAACCGTGACGGCCGCGCGCCCCACGAGGACGCGCACGACCGTGGCGAGCCAGCGGCCGAGCGGGCCTGCGGCCTCGAACCAGAGCGCGAGCACCCCGATCAGGGCGCCGACGACGAGGGCGATGCCGATCGCGTCGCGGGCCCACGGGGCGAGGTGCTCGCGGACCGGGGTGCGCTCCGGCGCGGAGCGCCGCGACGGCCCGTCCGCCTCGGTCCTCCGCTTCGACGCCACTAGACCTCCATGATCACCGGGAGGATGACGGGCTTGCGTTCCGTCACCTCGAAGAAGTACCGGGCGAGCGCACGCCGCACCGTCTGGGCGAGCACCGTGCGGTCCACCACGCCGGCCGCCCCGTGTTCCTCGACGGCAAGCATGACGCGTTCCCGGCCCGCTGCAAGGATGTCGCCCGCCGTCTCGTCGTAGACGAACCCGCGGTTCACGAGGTCCGGCCCCGCGACGAGTTCCCCGCGGTGCGGATCGATCGTCAGGACCACGACGACCACGCCGTCCGCGGAGAGCTTGCGCCGGTCGCGGAGCACCGCCTGGCCCACGTCGCCGACCCCGGCACCGTCCACGAGCGTCATCCCGGCGGGGACGCGCTCCACGCGGCGGACCTCCTCCCCGACCTCGACCACGTCGCCGTCCTCGCAGATGAGGACGTGGTCCGGCTCGATGCCCACCTGGTGGGCGATCTTGGCGTGGTGCGAGAGGTGCCGGCGTTCGCCGTGGATCGGGATGAACCAGCGCGGCTTGACGAGCGAGAGCATGAGGCGCAGTTCCTCGGCGGCCGCGTGTCCGCTCGCGTGCACCGCGGCGGCGGGCACGTGGAACACGTCCGCGCCGGTGCGGTAGAGCCCGTCCACGACGCGGTGGATCGCCGGTTCGTTCCCCGGGATGAGCGACGACGAGAGCACGACGGTGTCCTCGTCGCCGAGCCGCACGTGCTTGTGTTCCCCGGCCGCCATGAGCGACAGGGCCGAATAGGGCTCGCCCTGGGACCCGGTGCACACGACGACGACCCGGGCGGGGTCGAGGCTCCCGACCTCCTCGATGCCGACGACGTCGGCGTCGTCCACGTGGAGGAGGCCCAGGCGCCGCGCGGCGGCCGTGCTCTGGAGCATCGACCGCCCGAGGAACGCGACGACGCGCTCGTTGGACCGCGCGGCATCGATCACCTGCTGGACCCGGTGGATGTGGCTCGAGAAGCAGGCGATGACGACGAGGCCGCCGGCGCCGGCGACGATGTCGCGCAGCACCGGTCCGATCGTCCGCTCGCTGGGCGTGTAGCCCGCGTCCTCGGCGTTCGTGGAGTCGGACAGGAGCAGGTGCACGCCGCGCCCCGCCTCCTCGGCGAGCGCGTGCAGGTCGGTCGGCCGATCGTCGAGCGGCGTCTGGTCGATCTTGAAGTCGCCCGTGTGGAGGATGGAACCGAACGGCGTGTCGACGACGACCGCCATCCCGTCGGGGATCGAGTGCGTCACGTGGAGGTAGCGCATCGAGAACGGGCCGCACGTCTGCGCCTCGCCGGGGGTGACCGTGCGCAGGTCAGCGAGCGCGCGCACCCCGTGTTCCTCGAGTTTCCCCTCGAGGAGGGCGAGCGTGAACGGCGTCCCGTAGATCGGGAGGGTCCGCCCCAGTTCGCGCAGCAGGTAGGGCATCGCGCCGATGTGGTCCTCGTGCCCGTGGGTGAGGACCGCGGCCTCCACGGCGTCGAAGCGCGACCGCAGGTACTCGAAGTCCGGCAGCACGAGGTCGATGCCCGGCATGTCCGCCGACGGGAACGAGAGCCCGACGTCGATCAGCAGGATGCGGCCGTCGAGCTCGACGCAGGCCATGTTGCGACCCACCTCGCCCACGCCGCCGAGGAAGACGACGCGGGCGGGCGGCCGTGCGGCGGCCCCCCGCCCGCGACTAGCCGAGGCCGACACCGCGCAGCGCCTCCTCCACGACCGCGCGTTCCTCGGCGGTCGCCGGCACGAGCGGTGGACGGGGCGCGCCGCCCGGGAGGCCGAGCGCGGCGAGGGCGGCCTTGAGCGGGATCGGGTTGCTCGTCACGAAGAGCGCGTCGAACACCGGCGTGAGTTCCCGGTGGATCGCGCGGGCCTCGGGGATCCTCCCGGCCTCGATGAGCGCGAACATCCGGGCGATCGAGGGCCCGACCACGTGGCTCGCGACCGAGACGACGCCGACCGCGCCGAGGCAGGCCATCGCGAGCGCCGCCCAGTCGTCGCCGCAGTAGAGGTCCTTCCCCGTCGGCATCGCCGCGGCCAGGCGCGAGGCGGCCTGCAGATCGCCGGTCGAGTCCTTCACCGCCACGATCGAATCGGTCGCGAGGAGCGTGAGGAGCGTCGCGTGGTCGATGCGCGTCGCCGTGCGGCCGGGGACGTTGTAGAGCATCGCGGGGAGCGGCGTGGCCGCGGCCACCGCGCGGAAGTGCTCGACGAGCCCACGCTGCGGGGGCCGGTTGTAGTACGGCGCGACGAGCAGGACGCCGTCGGCGCCCGCCGCCGTGGCCATGCGCGTCAGGTCGATGCTCTCCGCGGTGTCGTAGGTCCCGGTTCCGCAGATCACCGAGGCGCGACCGCCCACGGCACCCACGACCGCACGCACGAGGGCGTCCTTCTCCTCGCGCCGGAGCGTGGGGGCTTCGCCGGTGGAGCCGGAGACGACGATGCCGTCGGAACCGTTGGCGACGAGGTGGTCGGCGAGGCGCTCGGCGCCGGGGAGGTCGAGGCCGCCGTCGGGGAGGAAGGGGGTGGCCATGGCGGTCACCACCGTGCCGAACCTGCCCGCCATCCGCCTCCTCCCGAGTGCGCCTATCCTAGCCCGATGCCACGCATCTACACGCGTACGGGCGACGACGGGACGACGGGACGGCTCTACGGCGGGCGCATCTCGAAGGCCGACGAGGCGACCGAGGCGTACGGCACCACGGACGAGGCCGTCGCGGCCCTGGGTGTGGCGCGCGCGATCGCCGCGGGGACCCCGATCGCCGAGCGCATCCTGGAACTGCAGCGCGAACTGTTCGTCGTCGGCGCGGAACTCGCAGCCAACCCCTCCGAGCGTGGCCGCCTGGAACCCGGCGTCTCGCTCGTGACGGCGAGCATGGTGCGCCGGCTCGAGGGCCTGATCGACGAGGAGGTCGCGCGGAACCCGCTGCCGACGTCGTTCATCGTCCCGGGCGCGGATCCGCTCTCGGCGGCGATCGACGTCGCGCGCGCGATCGTGCGCCGCGCCGAACGGCATGCGATCCGTCTCCGCGAGGCGGGCGGCTCGGTCCACGACGATCTCGTTCGCTACCTGAACCGCCTCTCGGACCTGCTGTTCGTCCTCGCCCGTTCGGCGGCCGGCGGTCCGGAGCCCGCGAGCCGCGGCTAGTGGACCTCGGCGTCCCCGCGACCGCCCTCGGCCTCGGTCTCGCGCTCGGGACATCGCCCGGACCCGTGCAGGTGCTCCTCGTCGCGGGGGGCGCCAGCCGGCGGGGCGCCCCGCGCGGGGCCCCGCCGACCGCCCCCCCCCCCGCC
>JBJTHT010000067.1:0-3046 GCA_046094605.1 Actinomycetota bacterium
GGGTGACCGCGGGGACGACGATCTGGCCCTCGCGGGGGTCGCCGGGGGCGCTGAAGCGTCGCTCGAGCGCGTGCAGGCCGGTGAGCGCGGCGAGCGCGTCACCGCGTGGCGCCGCGAGATCCTCAAGGCGCGCGGCGTCGACCCGTCGGCGCTGCGCAGCGCCGACCAGGTCGACGCCGCGCTCGCCGCGCTCACCGGCCTGCACGCGCTCGAGCGACGCTTCAGCGCCCCCGGCGACCCCCGCGAGGGCCAGATCGTCGTCCCCGCGGTCACCCTGCCGCCCCACCCGTTCCGCCGGCAGGCCGCCCCGATCGTCGTGGATCCGCAACCCCCGCTCCCCGGTATGGGACGCTGCATGTGCGGCGACCCCGCCTGCACGCGGCTCACGAGCAAGGAGTTCGCACCCGGCCACGACGCCAAGCGCAAGTCGGTCCTCTGGGAACGGGCGCGCGACGGCGAGCTGGCCCTCGACGAACTGAGGAGGCGAGGATGGGAGATCCCACCGGAGATGCGATGAGGTTCGAGACGCGCGCGATCCACGTCGGCCAGGAACCCGACGACGCGTACGGCGCGGTCAACGTCCCGATCTACCAGACCTCCACCTACGCGCAGCCCGGCGTCGGCAAGCCCAAGGCCTACGACTACGCACGCTCGGGGAACCCGACCCGCGAGGCGCTCCAGCAGGTGCTCGCCTCGCTCGAGGGCGGCTCGCGGGCGCTCGCGTTCGCGTCGGGCCTCGCGGCGCAGACGACGCTCCTGCTCACGCTCGCGCCCGGCGATCGCATCGTGCTCGCCGACGACGTCTACGGCGGGACCTACCGGCTCCTGGCGCGGGTGATGAAGGACTGGGGCGTCGACTTCGCGACGGTGGACATGACCGACCTCGCCTCGCTCGAACGCGCGATGACCCCGACGACCCGCTTCGTCTGGGTCGAGACGCCGTCGAACCCGTTCCTCAAGATCGTCGACATCGCCGCGGCCGCGGGCATCGCGCACGCCGCGGGCGCGCGCTGCGTCGTGGACAACACGTTCGCCTCGCCCTACCTGCAGCGTCCGCTCGACCTGGGCGCCGACGTCGTGCTGCACTCGGTGACGAAGTACCTCGGCGGCCACTCCGACCTGATCGGCGGCGCGATCGTCACGAGCGATGAGGCGCTGATCGAGCGCCTCACGTTCCTGCAGAACGCGGCGGGCGCCGTCCCCGGCCCGATGGACTGCTACCTCGCGCTGCGCGGCGTGAAGACGCTCGCGGTGCGCATGGAGGCGCACTGCCGCGGCGCGCGCCAGGTGGCGACCTTCCTCGAGGGCCACCCGAAGGTGACCCGCGTGCACTACCCCGGGCTCGCCTCGCACCCCGGCCACGCGATCGCCGCGCGCCAGATGGCCGACTTCGGCGGGATGGTCTCCTTCGAGGTCGCCTCCCGCGACGAGGCGATCCGCGTCGTCGAGGGCACGCGCGTGTTCTTCCTCGCGGAATCCCTGGGCGGCGTCGAGTCGCTCATCGAGGTGCCCGCGCCGATGACCCACGCGAGCGTCGCCGGCTCGCCGCTCGAGGTGCCCGAGACGCTGATCCGCCTCTCGGTCGGCATCGAGCACCCCGACGACCTCGTGCGCGACCTCGAGCGCGCGCTCGGCTGATGGATCCCGTCCGCATCCTGGTGCTCGGCCTGCTCGTCGCGGGCCTGGTCTGGACGCTGCGGAACCTCCGCCGCTAGCCCTTCGGGCGCTTCAGGTAGGCGACCGTCGAGCGGCCGCCCATCGGGTTCTCGACCTGCACGACGCCCACGAGTTCCCAGCCGTCCTCGCCGAAGGTGTTCAGGATCTCCCCCGGGTTGTGCTCGAGCAGCGGTGCGACGAAGTACTCCCACTTCACGGCGATGCCTCCTCCAGGAGTCGGTGATCCACCTTGATGCAGCGGTCCATGATGACCGTCATGCCGACGGCCTCGGCGATGCGCCGCGCGTCGTCGTTCTCGATGCCGAGCTGCAGCCAGAGGACCGGCGCGCCGCGGAGCACGGCCTCCTCCGCCACGGCGGGCGTGTCCTCCGCGCGGCGGAACACGTCGACGATGTCGACGTGCACGTCGTCGGGGATGTCGGCGAGCGTCGGGTAGCAGGGCTCGCCGAGGACCTCGGTCTCGCGCGGGTTCACGGGCACGATGCGGTAGCCCTTCCGCTGGAGGTACGCGGCGACGTCGTAGGAGGGGCGATCCGGCTTGGACGAGAGCCCGACCACCGCGATCGTCCTCGCCTCGCGCAGGATCCGCGCGAGGCCCGCGTCGTCGGGTCCGTACGTCACACGCGCTCCAGGAGGTCGAGGAGGGAGTGGAGCGCGAACCCCGTCGCGCCCCAGATACGGTGCTCCCCCGCCGCGCCCATCGGGTAGTCCCAGCCCTGCCACGTCACGCCCCCGCGGGTGCGCTCGACCGCGGTCTCGGCGCGACCGAGGTCGGCGAGGGGGAACTCGAGCAGCTCCGCGATCTCGCCGGGATGCGGCGCGTCCACGGTTCGCGCCGCGAGCCAGCCGACCACCGGGACCATGAGGATGCCGCTCACGACGGTGTGCACCGGCGGCAGCGCACCGAGCACCTCCACCGACGACGCGGAGACGCCGAGTTCCTCCTCGAACTCGCGCAGGGCCGTGGCGATCGGTCCCGCGTCGTGCGGGTCGGCGAGGCCGCCCGGGAACGAGATCTCGCCGGCGTGGCGTGAGAGGTCGGCGCTGCGGCGCGTGAACACGACCGAGGGCTCCGGACCCGCGACGACGGGGACGAGGACGCCCGCGGCGCGGGTCCCGGGCGACGTCGCGGGCGCGGGTTCCCGGTCCAGGACCTCGAGGAGACGCGCGCGGAGATCGGGGACGGGCACGGACCCATCGTAGACGAGGCGTGCGGGCGCGCCCGGGCGTATCCTCGTCGCATGGCCGTCATCACCGTCACCGAGCGCGCCGCGATGAAGGCCCGCCAGCTCGCCGAACGCGAGGGAACGCCCGACGCCTGCCTGCGCCTGCGCGTCGTGGCGGGCGGCTGCTCCGGGTTCTCGTACCG
>JBJTHT010000068.1:0-4538 GCA_046094605.1 Actinomycetota bacterium
CGCCGGATCACCGCCGAGGACGCGCGGTCGCAGTTCCGCGGCCTGGGCGTCGACCTCCGCGCCGACGTGCTCAAGGTTCCGCACCACGGTGGGGCGACCTCGCTCGACGCGTTCCTCGTCGCGAGCGGCGCCGCGGTCGCCGTGGTGTCCGTGGGCCAGCCGAACGACTACGGCCATCCGGTGGCGTCGGTACTCGCGACGCTCGCCGCCACGGGCGCGCGCGTGCTCCGCACCGATCGGTCGGGGACCGTCACCGTGTCGCTGCCCGTGTCGGGGCCCGTCGTACTATCCGCCGCATGAGCCCCCGCGCATCCCGGTCGGTGCACCTCCTCTGGGGCGAGGACGCGTACCTGCTCCGCGAGGCGGCCGCCGCGATCCTCGGCGACGAGCTGGAGGTCACCGAGGTCGACGCGGCCGCGTGGCGCGGCGGCGAACTCGCCGACCTCTCGACGCCGTCGCTCTTCGGGGAGCGGCGCGCGCTCGTCGTGACCGACTGCCGCTCGCTCCCGGAGGAGGGACACCGGGAACTCGCCGCGTACCTCGCCGCGCCCGACCCCGATGCGCCGCTCGTGCTCCTCGTCACGGTCCGGGACCGCGGCACGGTGCCCGCCGCGCTGCGGAAGCTCGTGGAACCGGTCGGCGAGGTGCGGGAGGTGAAGCTCACGCGCAAGGAACTGACGGGCTGGCTCATGGACCGCGCGACCGCCACGCAGACCGACCTCGCGGGCGAGGCCGCGGCGGCCCTGATCGACGTGCTCGGTGAGGACCCGGCGACGCTCGTCTCCGCGGTCGCGCAGCTGCGCTCGGCGTTCCCCGACCGCCGGATCACCGCCGAGGACGCGCGGTCGCAGTTCCGCGGCCTGGGCGAGCAGAAGACGTGGACGCTCTGCGATCGGCTGTTCGAACGCGACGTCGCGGCCGCGATGCGCGCGCTCCGCTCCCTGCGCGCATCGGGGGAGGCGGGGCTCGCGATCCTCTCGCCCGTCGCCACGCGCGTGCGCGAGCTGATCCGCCTCAAGGAGCTTCCCGACCGCATGTCCGATGCGGACGCCGCGCGCGCCGCGGGGCTTCGGTTCGACTGGCAGGCTCGGAACTACCGGCGTCAGGCGGCGCGCTTCGGCCTCGGGGAACTCGTCGAGGCGCACGAGCGGATCGTCGAGGCCGACCGCGCGCTCAAGTCGGGCGCGGACGAGGACGTGCTGTTGCCCCTGCTGGTCGCGGGGATCGCGCGGAGCGACGCGGCCTAGGAGGCGGCGCGGGCGGCGGCCTTCGCGAGGCGCGACTTGCGACGCGCCGCGGTCCGCTTGTGGACGACGCCCTTGGACGCCGCCTTGTCGTAGGCGCGGGCGGCCTCGCGGGCGAGCGCGGTGGCGGCGGCGCCGTCACCGGCCGTCGCGGCGGCACGGGCCTTCTTGGTGGCCGTCTTCAGCGCCGTCCGGACGCCCTTGTTCCGGGCCTCGGCCTTCGCGTTCTGACGGTTCCGCTTGATCTGGGACTTGATGTTCGCCATGGGCGCGGAGTCTACCAAGCCCGCGCCACCGGGCCGGAGGGGGTCCCGCGCGCCCGTACGATAGGGCTCCCGTGACCGACACCCAGCGCATCCGCAACTTCTGCATCGTCGCCCACATCGACCACGGGAAGTCGACCCTCGCCGACCGCCTCCTCGAGATCACCGGGACGGTCGCCGACCGGGACATGCGCGCCCAGTACCTCGACAAGATGGACCTCGAGCGCGAGCGCGGCATCACGATCAAGGCCCAGGCCGTGCGCCTCGCCCACGCGGTGGACGGCACGACGTACGAACTGAACCTGATCGACACCCCGGGCCACGTCGACTTCTCCTACGAGGTCTCCCGGTCGCTGGCCGCCTGCGAGGGCGCGATCCTCCTCGTGGACGCGGCGCAGGGGATCGAGGCCCAGACCCTCGCCAACTTCCACCTCGCCCGCGATGCCGGGCTGGCGATCATCCCGGTCCTGAACAAGATCGACCTCCCGCAGGCCGACCCCGTCGCCGCCGCGGCCGAACTCGCGGGCCTCGTCGGGTGCGACCCCTCGGAGGTGCTCGCGGTCTCGGGGAAGACGGGTGCCGGCGTCCGGGAACTCCTGCAGGCCGTCGTCTCGCGCGTCCCCCCGCCCTCGGGCGATCGCGACGCGCCGCTGCGCGCCCTCGTCTTCGACTCGAGCTTCGACCCGTACCGCGGCGTCATCGCGTACGTGCGGGTGCGCGACGGCCGACTGGCGTCGCGCACCCGCGTCCGCCTGATGGCCGGCGGCGTCGAGTCCGACGCGGAGGAGACGGGCGTCTTCGCACCCGAGGCCACGCCGGTCGGGGAACTCGGACCCGGCGAGGTCGGGTACCTCATCACGGGCATGAAGGACGTCCACCTCGTGAAGGTGGGCGACACGATCACCGTGGCGGGACGCGCGGGCGCGACCGCGGCGCTCCCGGGCTACCGCGAACCCAAGCCGATGGTCTGGAGCGGCCTGTTCCCCGCCGAGGGCGGCGACTACGGCCAACTCCGCGACGCCCTCGACAAGCTCAAGCTCTCCGACGCCTCCCTCCACTACGAGCCGGAGAACTCGCAGGCGCTCGGGTTCGGGTTCCGGTGCGGGTTCCTCGGCCTGCTCCACATGGACATCGTCAAGGAACGCCTGGAGCGCGAGTTCTCCCTCGAGCTGATCGCGACGGCACCCAACGTGGAGTTCCACGTGCGACGCGGCGAGGCGACCGAGGTCGTGCACAACCCCTCCGAGATGCCGACGCCCGGGACCTACGAGGCGATCGAGGAACCCCTCGTCTTCGCCACGATCATCACGCCGGCGACCTACCTCGGCTCGGTGCTCGAGCTCTGCCAGGCGCGCCGCGGGGACATGATCGACCTGCGCTACCTCACGCCGGAACGCGCGGAGGTCCACTACCAGCTGCCGCTCGCCGAGATCATCTTCGACTTCTTCGACCAGCTGAAGTCGCGCACGCGCGGCTACGCCTCGCTCGACTACGAGCCCGCGGGCTACGAGGCGGCCGACCTCGTCCGCGTCGACATCCTGCTCCACGGCGACCCCGTGGACGCCTTCAGCAGCGTCGTCCACCGCGAGAAGGCCGCGTACTACGGCCGGTCGATGGCCGAACGGCTCAAGGAACTGATCCCGAGGCAGCTCTTCGACGTCGCGATCCAGGCGGCGATCGGTTCCCGCGTGATCGCCCGCGAGACGGTCAAGGCGCGTCGCAAGGACGTCCTCGCGAAGTGCTACGGCGGCGACATCACCCGAACGCGCAAACTCCTCGAGCAGCAGAAGAAGGGGAAGGCCCGCCTGCGCCGCGTCGGGAAGGTGGACGTGCCGCAGGAGGCCTTCATCGCGGCGCTGCGCGTCGACCAGAAGGTGGAGAAGCCGTGAGCGCGGGCATCTACGTCCACATCCCGTTCTGCCTGACGCGCTGCGGCTACTGCGACTTCAACGCCTACGCGGGGCTGGACGACCTCGCCCCCTCCTACGTCGACGCGCTCGTGGCGGAGGCGGCGCTCCACGCCGGGGACTGGCGCGGCGAGGTCGTCGACACGGTCTACCTGGGCGGCGGCACGCCCACGCTCCTGCCGACCGCGTCGATCGCGCGCGTCCTGGACGCGCTCCGCGACGGGTTCGAGGTCGCGGCAGATGCGGAGATCACGATCGAGGCGAACCCCGACACCGTGGATGAGGCGGTGTTCGCCGGGCTGCTCGGGGCGGGGGTCACCCGCGTGTCGATGGGCGTGCAGTCCTTCGATCCGGCGGTCCTCGCATCGCTGGAACGGGTGCACGGGCCGGCGGCGCGCGCGATCTCTCCCTCGACCTGATCTACGGCGCGGCGGGGGAGACCGACGCGTCGTGGAACGCGACGCTCGAGGAGACGCTCGCGCTCGCGCCCGACCACGTCTCGGCCTACGCCCTCACGATCGAACCGGGGACGGGGGGGGGGCCGCCCCGCCGCGGGGGGCGCGCCGCCCCCCGATCCCGACGTGCAGGCCGATCGCTACGCCGCTGCCTGCAAGGCGTTCGCACACGCGGGCTTCGATCACTACGAGGTGTCGAACTGGGCGCGCCCGGGACGGGAGAGCCGGCACAACCTGCGGTACTGGCGGCGCGAGCCATACCTCGGCCTGGGGGCGGGATCGCACGCGTTCCGCGGCGATCGGCGCTGGTGGAACGTCCGTCCCCCCCACGAGTACCTCGCGCGCGTGGCGGCCGGGGAGCGACCCATCGGCGGGGACGAGACGCTCTCGCCGGAGCAGGCCGCGTTCGAGGCGCTGTCGCTCGGCCTGCGGATCGGGGACGGGGTCGCGCTGGCAGACGTCGACCCCGAGGCCCTCGGGCGCCACCGCGACGCAGGGCTCCTGGCCGTCGCGGGCGACCGGGTGGTCGCGACGGAGGCCGGGTGGCTCGTCCTGAACGCCCTCGTGCTCGACCTGGAGCGACCGCTAGCACTCTCCCCGGGGGACTGCTAACAATAGGCGGGATGGAACCCGAACTCGGACCCCGGAAGCTCGCGGTCCTGCGCGCCG
>JBJTHT010000069.1:0-9942 GCA_046094605.1 Actinomycetota bacterium
CGGTCGGTGACGAGCGTGAACGGCGCGCCGCCCGCCTCGCCGCGAGGGAGGGTTCCGCCTGAGCGACGACGCGCTCGTCGTCTTCACGCCGTCGGGCCTGCGCGGGCGCGTGCCGACGGGGACCTCGCTCCTGGACGCCGCGCGCGCGCTCGGCGTGGACCTCGATTCGGTCTGCGGCGGCCGCGGCATCTGCGGGCGCTGCCAGGTCGTCCCGACCCACGGCGAGCACGCGAAGCTCGGCTTCGTCTCGACCGCGGACCACCTCTCGCCCGCCGGCGCGCCCGAGGGCGCCTACCGCGCGCGCAGCGGCCTCGCGGCCGACCGCCGTCTCGGCTGCCACGCGCGCGTCCTGGGCGACGTCGTCGTGGACGTGCCGCCGGAGAGCCAGCTGCACCGGCAGGTCGTGCGCAAGGACGCCGACGACGTCGTCATCGCGGTGGATCCCGCGGTGCGACTGCACTACGTCGAGGTCGAGCGGCCGGACCTCGCGTCGCCCTCCGGCGACCTCGAGCGGCTGCTCGCGGCGCTGGCGCGCGACTGGGGCCTCGACGCCCTCGAGGTCGACCCCGTCGTGCTGCCCGGGCTCCAGCGGGCGCTGCGCGCGGGGGACTGGGCCGCGACGGTCGCCGTCCACGACGGTCGCGTCGTCACGGCGGTGCGTCCGGGGTTCGACGACCGCGCGCTCGGCGTCGCGGTGGACGTCGGTTCCACGACGGTCGCCGCGCACCTGTGCGACCTCGCCTCCGGCGCGACGCTCGCGTCCGCCGGGGCGATGAACCCGCAGATCCGCTTCGGCGAGGACCTGATGAGCCGCGTGTCGTACGTGATGCTCCACCCCGGCGCCGAGCGCGAGATGACCGCGGCGATCCGCGCGTGCATCGGTTCCCTGATCGGGGACCTGCTCGCCGCGGCCGACGCCCGCGCCGAGGACGTCCTCGAGGTCGTGGCCGTCGGCAACCCGATCATGCACCACCTCCTGCTCGGCCTCGATCCCACGGAACTGGGCGGCGCGCCGTTCACGCTTGTCACCGACCGCGCGCTGCGCATCCCGGCGCGCGACCTCGACCTCCCCGTCGCCCCCGGCGCGCGCGCATACGTGCTGCCGTGCATCGCGGGCCACGTCGGCGCCGACACGGCAGGCGCGATCCTGGCCGAGGCGCCGCACCGCCGCGACGAGGTGACGCTGCTCGCCGATGTCGGCACGAACGCCGAGGTCGTCCTCGGGAACCGCGACCGCCTGCTCGCCGCGTCGAGTCCGACCGGCCCGGCGTTCGAGGGCGCGCAGGTCACGGGCGGCCAGCGCGCCGCGGCCGGCGCGATCGAGCGCGTCCGCGTGGACCGCGAGACGCTCGAGCCGCGTGTGCGCGTGATCGGGACCGACGCCTGGTCCGACGATCCCGCGTTCGCGGGGACGACCGTCACCGGGATCTGCGGCTCGGGCATCATCGAGGCGATCGCGGAACTGTTCCTCGCGGGCGTCATCACGCCTGAGGGCGTGATCGACGGCGCGCTCGCGGCGCGGACCCCGCGCGTGGTTCCCGACGGACGGACGTTCGCCTACGACCTGCACGAAGGCCTGCTCGTGCGCCAGCAGGACGTGCGCGCGATTCAGCTCGCGAAGGCGGCGCTCCACGCGGGGTGCCGCCTCCTGATGGACCACCTCGGCGTCGAGACCGTGGACCGCGTGCGTCTGGCGGGCGCGTTCGGCGCGCACATCGACCCCGTCCACGCGCTCGTCCTCGGCCTCGTCCCCGACTGCGCGCCCGAACACGTCACGTCGGCGGGCAACGCCGCCGGTACGGGCGCGCGCATCGCGCTCCTGAACGTGGCGGCGCGGCGCGAGATCGAGGAGGTCGTGCGCCGCGTGGAGAAGGTCGAGACGGCGGTGGAACCGCGGTTCCAGGAACACTTCGTCGGCGCGATGGGCATCCCCCACGCGACCGATCCCTACGAACGGCTCGGGGCCGTCGTGCCCCTCCCGGCGCGCGTGGCGGCCGGGCGACCCACGAGGAGGAAGCGATGACCGAGGAACGACGGCAGCGCAGCGGGGGTCGCGCGGCGCGCCAGGCGGCGCGTCGCGCGACCCCCACCGACGTCCCCGCCTACATCACCCGCGCGATCGCGCCGCTCGAGGTGCTCTCCGAGGAGGGCCTCGCGCTGATCGAGGAGAACGCCGACCGGATCCTCGAACGCGGCATCGACTTCGTCGGCGCGCCGGACGCCCACGCGCTGTTCCGCGCGGCGGGGGCGGAGGTCGCGGGCGAGCGCGTGCGGTTCCCGCGCGGCCTCGCGCGCTCGATCGTGCAGGCGAGCGCTCCGGCCGAGTTCGTGCAGCACGCGCGGAACCCCGCGCGCAGCGTGCGCATCGGCGGCGACGCGACGGTGCTCGCGCCGGCGTACGGTTCCCCCTTCGTGACCGACCTCGACCAGGGCCGTCGCTACGGCACGATCGAGGACTTCCGGAACTTCGTGAAGCTCGCGTACGCGACTCCGCACCTGCACCACTCGGGCGGGACGGTGTGCGAACCGGTCGACCTCCCGGTGAACAAGCGCCACCTCGAGATGGTCTACGCGCACATGCGCTGGTCGGACAAGCCCTACATGGGGTCGGTCACGCACCCCGATCGCGCGCAGGACACCGTGGACATGACGAAGATCCTCTTCGGCGAGTCGGAACTCTCGCGGACCTACGTGCTGAGTCTCATCAACGCGAACTCTCCGCTCGTGTGGGACGCGTCGATGCTCGGCGCCGCGCGCGTCTACGCGGAGAACGACCAGGCGGTGATCATGACGCCGTTCATCCTCGCGGGAGCGATGAGCCCCGCGACCGTGGCGGGCACCGCGACGCAGACGCTCGCGGAGGCACTCGCCGGGATGGCGTACGTGCAGCTCGTGCGACCGGGGGCGCCGGTGGTGCTCGGTTCCTTCGCGTCGTCGATGTCGATGCAGTCGGGCGCCCCGACGTTCGGGACGCCGGAACCCGCGCTCGTCCTCTACGTGATGGCCGCGCTCGCGCGTCGCCTCGGCGTCCCGTTCCGCAGCGGCGGGGGCCTGTGCGCCTCGAAGGTGCCCGACGCGCAGGCGGCCTACGAGTCGGCGAACACCTTCCAGCCGACGATCCTCGGGGGGACGAACTTCGTGCTCCACGCGGCGGGGTGGCTCGAGGGCGGGCTCGCGATGGGCTACGAGAAGTTCGTGCTCGACGCCGATCAGTGCGGGATGGCCGCGGCGTTCGCCCGCGGCGTGGACCTGTCACCGAACGGCCAGGCGATCGACGCGATCCTCGGCCAGGAACCGGGCGTGCACTTCCTCGGCAGCGCGCACACGCTCGCGAACTTCGAGACCGCCTTCTACCGGTCCTCCACCGCCGACAACAACTCCTTCGAGCAGTGGGAGGCCGAGGGCGCGAAGGACGCCGCGGTGCGGGCCAACGCGATCTGGAAACGGACGCTCGCCGAGTACGAGGCGCCCGCGATCGACGACGCGGTCGACGAGGAACTGCGCGCGTGGATCGAGCGGCGCAAGGCCTCCTTCCCCGACTCGAACGTCTAGTCGGCGGGGGCGGTCACCTCGGCGAGCTCCGCGCCGAGCGCCGCGAGCAGCGCGCGTCCCGGCACGTGCAGGTTCACGCCGTGCGCGCCCGCGCCGATCGCGACCGGGTCGAGCTCGCCGATCGATGGCGGCGCGACGACCGGCCACGCCCGCGCGGAACCGAACGGCGTGATCGTTCCGCGCTCGTAGCCCGTGGCCTCGCGCGCCTCCTCCTTGTCGGGGAGCGAGAGGCGCGACACGCCGAGGTGGCGACGCAGCGCCGGCCAGTCGATCTGGCGTCCGCCCGGCACGAGGACGAAGACGTAGTCGTCGGCGCCGCGGCGCACGACGATCGTGCGCAGGAGGTTCCCGAGCGGGATGCCCTGGAGCGCGGCGCTCTCCTCCGCGCTCGACGGGCGTTCGGTCGCCACGACGCGCGGGTCGAGGCCGAGGGCGCGCGCGGGCGCGAGGCCGGGCGGGTCGCTCGTCATCGGAGCCCCTCGAGCCAGGCGGCCACGGAGGAACCGTCCCGCAGCAGGAACTGGTGGTCGCCCGCCTCGCGGACCTCCCGACGCGCGTCGGGCAGGAGCGCCGCCCAGCGGTCGAGGTCGGTCACGGGGACGGAACGGTCGCCGCGCGCGAAGGCCAGGAGCGACGGCGAGCGGAGCGCGCGCAGCCCCTCGAGATCCGCGAGGACCGCGGGGTCGTGCAGCGTCCACCAGAGGGTGCGCACGCGCGGCGCGAAGCGCTGCCGTCCGTAGTCGAGCGAGATCCCCGCGGGGTACCCCTGCGCGACGCCGACCGGGAGCGCGAGCATCGGCACGAGCGCCTTGAGGACCGCGAGACGCCCGCGCGACCGCGGGGGCGCGACGCCGTCGCGCATCCACGTCTGCTCGCCGTCGCCCCGGGGGAACGGCGCGGCGGCGAGCGCGAGCGCAGCGACGCGCACGCCGCCGCGCGAGGCGGCCCATAGCGCGGCGAGCACGCCGCCGAGCGAGTGACCCAGGAGCGTCACGGGGCCCTCGCCCGCGACCTCATCGAGCGTCGCGAGGTGGAACGCGCGGTCGTAGGCGAGGTCGGGCTTGTCCGAGGCGCCGAAGCCGCCGAGGTCCGGCGCGACGACGCGGTAGCGCGTGCCGAGGCGCTCGGCGAGGGTTCGGAAGTAGCGGCCCGATCCGCCGACGCCGTGGATCGCGAGGAGCGTGGGACCCGCGCCGGCCTCCCACACGCGGATGCGGCCCCAGTCGAGCGTGCGCGTCGTCGCGCGCATCAGCGGACCGCGTCGAGGAACGCGAGGAGGTGCGCGGCGAACGACGGGCGCACGGCGACGCGACCGACGAGCGTCTGCGCGCAGTCCCCGTCGCGCCAGCGCGTCGGGTGGACGTCGAGGGTGCAGCCCATCGCGAGCACGTCGCGGACCGCGGTCCCCGTGAGTTCGAAGACGGCGCGGTTCGCGCTCACGTCCACGATCGAGACGAACGAACCCGCGTAGGCCGTCGCGAGGTCGGCCACGATCGCATCGGCGGTCCCCGCGGGGCCGGTGACGAGCCACTCGTCGGGGCCGAGCCAGAGCGCCTCGCGCCCACCCGCGGCCGTCCAGCGGTTCGCGTCGGGGAGCGGGAAGGGCGCGCGTCCCGGTTCCCGCGTGCGCAGGTCCACCTGCGCGAGGTCGAGCCGCTCGACGCGGAGGTCAGCCATCGCGGCGGCTCCCCTCGGGGTCGACGAACACCGGTTCCACCACGCGCGCGACGATCGCGCCGGATGGGAGCGGCGCGACGACGGTGTCGCCCATCAGTGAGCGGCCGTCGGCGAGCAGCGCGAGCGCGAAGGTGCGCCCGAGGGTCGGGCTCCGGTAGGAGGAGGTCACGTGGCCGAGCATCGGCATCGGCACGCGGCCGGTGTCCTCGCGCACGATCTGCGCGCCCTCCGGCAGGAGCGCCGTCGGGTCCTCCGGGAGGAGGCCGACGAGCCGACGTCGGTCGGGCCGGCGCGCGTCGCTGCGCGCGAGCGAACGGCGGCCGATGAAGTCGCCGGTCGCCTTGACCATCGCGCCGAGACCGAGGTCCTCGGGCGTCACGGTTCCATCGGTCTCCTGGCCGACGATGACGAACCCCTTCTCGGCGCGGAGCACGTGCATCGCCTCGGTGCCGTACGCGGTGATGCCCGAGCCCGCGCCGGCCGCCCAGATCGCGTCCCAGAGCGCCGCGCCGCGATCGGCGGCCACGTGGAGCTCGTAGGAGAGCTCGCCCGTGAAGCTCACGCGCGCCACGCGCACCCGTTCGCCCGCGACCGTCCCGTCGCGGAACGCCATGAAGGGGAGCGCCGCGGGCGCGAGGTCGACGTCGGTGCCGGCCGCGACGAGCACGTCGCGCGCGCGCGGACCGGCGAGCGCGACGACCGCCCACTGCTCGGTGACGGACGTGCAGAACACGCGCAGGTCGGTCCACTCGGTCTGGAGCCACTCCTCGAGGTGATCGAGGACGCGCGCGGCCCCGCCCGTCGTCGTCGTGACGAGGAACCGGTCCTCGGCGACGCGCATCGCCACGCCATCGTCCATGACCATGCCGTCGAGGCCGAGCATCAGGCCGTAGCGCATGCGCCCGACACGAAGGGTCGACATCGTGCCGGCGTAGATGCGGTCGAGGAACGTCGCCGCGTCCGGCCCGATCACCTCGATCTTGCCGAGCGTGGAGGCATCGAGCACCCCGACGGCGGTGCGAACCGCGCGGCACTCGCGCGCGACGGCCGCCTCCATGTCCTCGCCGGCGCGCGGGAAGTACCACGGACGCTTCCACTGCCCGACGTCCTCGAAGACCGCGCCGTGCGCGACGTGCCGCGCGTGCATCGGCGTCGTGCGGACCGGGTCGAGGAGGTCGCCGCGGTAGGGACCGGCCAGGACCCCGAAGGGGATCGGCGTGTAGGGCGGTCGCGCGTTCGTCGGACCCTGGGCGCCCGCGTCGGTCCCGAGCATCGCGTTCACGATGCCCGCCGTGAGCACGCCGCTCGTGCGTCCCTGGTCGAGCGCCGTGCCGATGTAGGTCGCGCGCTTGACGTGCTCGACGCTCCGCAGGCCGCCGTCCACGGCGGCCGCGACGTCGGCGACGGTCTGGTCGCGCTGCAGGTCCACGAAGTGCTCGGAGACGTCGTCGGCCTCGACCCACCAGAACGGCGGGCAGGCCGGGAGCCCGTCGCCCGCGGCGCTCCCCACGACCTCGAGCCACGACGGCGCGTTCCCGTCGGGGAGGAACGCCGATCGCTCCGCGTCCCACCGCAGGCCGCCGCCGATGCCGCGGTAGACGTGGAGGACGGGGTTCCACCCGCCGGCCACGAGGAGGAGGTCGGCCCCGACCTCGCGGACCGCGCCGACGGCGTCGCGCAGGGTGACGGCGGTCACGCGCGGATCGCCCGCGGTCCCGAGCACCGCGGCGCCCTCGCGCACGTCGGCGACGGCCACGAGGTCGGCGCCCGCGGCGACGAGGTCCTCGGCGGCGTGGCGGCCCGCGTCGTTGGTGGTGAACAGGACGGCGCGGCGACCCGGGAGGACGCCGAACCGCGCGACGTACTCGCGCGCAGCCGAGGCGAGCATCACGCCGGGCCGGTCGTTCCCGGCGAAGGCGATCGGGCGCTCGTGCGCGCCGGTCGCGAGGATCACGCGACCGGCGCGCACGTGCCAGAGCATCCGTTCGGTGAGGCTCACGCGTTCGTAGACGACGGCGGACCCCTGGTCGTAGAGACCGGTCGCCGTCGCGTCGGTGAGGACGGTGACGTCGGGCGCGTTCCGCAGGCGTTCCACGAGCGCGGCGATCGTCGCGGCGTCGGCGCCCTCGGCGCGGTCCAGGAGGAGCCCGGTCCCGCCGAGGCGCGAGCGCTCGTCGCAGAGCAGCACGCGGTCGCCGCGCTCCGCCGCGGCGACCGCGGCGCGCAGCCCCGAGAGGCCGCCGCCGATCACGAGCGTCTCGACGTGGATCGCGCGGTGGCGCGAGCGGAACCCCGCGCGCGACGCGTCGAAGCGGCCGAACCCCGGTCGACCGAACGTGACGAGGCCCTCGACGAGCGGCACGACGGTGGCCGGGACGATGGGGTCGAACCACGGCTCGCGAACCTCGACGAAGGCCGCGTTCTCCTCGACGCCCGCGCTCGTGATGCCGCGCGGCCGCCCGAGGATCGGGCTCGGCGCGACGACCGCGACGTCGTTGGCCAGGAGCGCGGAGGCGAGCGTGTCGCCGGCGAACCCCTCGAGCCGGCGACCCTCGTGCTCGAAGGCGATGGGGACCGACCGGTCGATCGCGTCGCCGCCGCTCGCGAGTCTCACGCGCCCGTCCCGGGCGGCGGGTCCCCGACGCGGTAGGAGGGACCGAAGGCGTGCGTCGCGGTGTCGCGCACCGCGTTGAACCACCGACGGCACCCCGCCGCGTGGAACCACCGCTCGCGCCACGGCCCCTTCGGGTTGTCGCGCAGGAAGAGGAACGCGGCCCACTGCGCGTCGGTCAGCGCGTCGGGATCCGCGGGGTACGCGACGTGCGCCTGGCCGCCGTAGCGGAACTCGACCTCGTCGCGCGGACCGCAGTGGGGGCAGTCGATGCGGAGCATCGACGCTCAGTGCGCGACGGCCGCGGCGCCGTGCTCGTCGATCAGGGCGCCCGACGTGAAGCGGTCGAGCGCGAAGGGTTCCGCGAGGGGATGCGGACGGTCGTTGGCCACGGTGTCGGCGAACACCCAGCCGGAACCGGGCGTGGCCTTGAAGCCGCCGGTCCCCCAGCCGCAGTTGAGGTAGAGCCCGCCGACCGGTGTGGTGGAGAGGATCGGCGAGGCGTCGGGGCACACGTCCACGATGCCGCCCCACGTGCGCAGGAGCTTCGCGTGTTCGAACACGGGGAACAGTTCCACGGCGGCGGCCATCTGTTCCTCGATCACGTGGAAGGACCCACGCTGCGCGTAGGAGTTGTAGGGATCGATGCCCGCGCCCATCACGAGCTCGCCCTTGTCGGCCTGCGAGACGTAGACGTGGACGGCGTTGGACATGACGACGCAGTCGAGGACCTGCTCGTGGAGCGTCGAGACGAGCGCCTGCAGGGGATGCGACTGGATCGGCAGCCGCAGGCCGACCATCTCGGCGAGCACCGAGGAGTGCCCCGCGGCCGCGAGGGCGATCTTCGGGGCGCGGATGTCGCCGCGCGAGGTGCGCACGCCGACGACCCGCCCGCCCTCGACGTCGATGCCGGTCACCTCGCAGTGTTCCACGATGTCCACGCCGAGCCGGTCGGCGGCGGTGGCGTAGCCCCACGCGACGCGGTCGTGGCGTGCGACGCCGCCGCGGCGCTGGAGCGTCGCGCCCATGACGGGGTAGCGCAGGTCCGGCGAGATGTTCACGATCGGACAGAGCTCGCGGACCTCCTCGGGCGTCAGCCACTCGGCGTCCACGTCGTTCAGGCGGTTCGCGTTGACGCGCCGCGCGCTCGAACGCACGTCGCCGAGGTGGTGGGCGAGGTTCATGACGCCGCGCTGGTCGAACTGCATGTCGGCGTCGAGCTCGGCCTCGAGCTTCTCCCAGAGCTTGAGGGAGTGCTCGTAGATCGCGGCGCTCTCGTCCCAGAGGTAGTTGGAACGGATGATCGTCGTGTTGCGGGCCATGTTCCCGCCGCCCAGCCAGCCCCGTTCCAGGACGGCCACGTCGGTGATGCCGTGGTTCTTCGCGAGGTAGTAGGCCGTGGCCAGGCCGTGGCCCCCGCCGCCCACGACGATGGCCTCGTAGGTGCGGCGCGGCTCCGCCGCCCGCCAGTAGCGCCCCTGTCCGTCGGCCACGGGTCAAGGCTCCCCGGCGTGCGGGGCGCCGTCAACTCCCGCTAGCCTTCCCGGCATGTCGGAACCCTTCCGATCGCCGCTCGCGGCGGATGCGAACGCGGGGCGGGTCGTCCTCGTCACGGGCGGGGGAACCGGGATCGGGCGCGCCACCGCCCTGGCCTTCGCCGGGAGCGGGGCGAAGGTCGCGATCTGCGGGCGGCGGCCCGCGCCGCTCGAGGCGGCTCGGGCCGCCCTCGAGGCCCTCGGCGCCGAGGTCCTGGTCCACCCGGCCGACGTCCGGGAACCCGAGCAGGTCGTGGGCCTCGTCGACGCCGTGCTCGGGCGCTTCGGCGCGATCGACGTCCTCGTGAACAACGCCGGCGGCCAGTTCGTCTCGCCGCTCGAGGCCATCTCGCTCAAGGGCTGGCGCGCGGTCCACCGCCTGAACGTCGACGCCGTGTGGGACCTCACGCGCGAGGTCGCCGAGCGCTCGATGATCCCGCGGCGCGGCGGCCTCGTGGGCACCCTCGGCCACTCGCCGCGCCGCGGCAGCCCGCGCAGGGCCCACTCGGCCGCCGCCCCCGCGGCGCGCCAGAACCTCGCGGGGGCCCGCGCGGTCACCGGGCGCCG
>JBJTHT010000070.1:0-12643 GCA_046094605.1 Actinomycetota bacterium
CGCGACGCAAGGCCGCCCCGGGGCTGCCGGACGTCGCCGAGGGCTGAGCCGTGCCCACCACGGTCGAGGAGATCGCGGTCCTCCGCGGCACCCGCCCGGCCACCTTCAAGGAACTCCTGCGCAACCGCGGGTTCGCCCGCCTGTTCATCAACCAGCTCGTCGGTTCCCTCGGCAACTGGATCGGGTTCGCGGCGATCTCGGTCCTCGCGATCCGCCTCGGCGGCGCCTCCGGCGCCTATGCCCTCGCCGCGGTCATGGGCATCCGTCTGCTCCCCGGCATCCTGTTCGGTGCCGTGGCGGGTGCGCTCGTGGACCGGTTCGACCGCAGGCGCCTGATGATGACCTCGGACGCGATCAACGGCGTGATCTACGCGCTCGTGCCCTTCGTGCCGAACCTCTGGTCGCTCTACGCGCTCACGTTCCTGATCGAGTGCGTGCAGCTCGTCTGGGCGCCGGCCCGGGACGCGAGCATGCCGAACCTCGTGCCGGAACGCCAGCTCGGCAACGCGAACTCGCTCAGCCTCATCAGCGCGTACGGACCGCTCCCGATCGCGGGCGCGATCTTCGCGATCCTCGCGGGGATCTCGACCGGCCTCGAATCGACGGTGCCGCTCCTCGATCGCTACCCCGAGATGCTCGCGTTCTGGCTCGACGCGCTCACGTTCGGGTTCTCGGTGCTGATGCTCTCGCGCATGGACATCCCATCGCCGCCCGCCACGCGGGAGAAGGTGCGTCTGGGCATCGCGAACGTCGTGGACGACATCCGCGAAGGCGTCCGGTTCCTGCGCGAGAGTTCGCTCGCGTCGGCGATGACCACCGGCATCGTGATCGCGTTCAGCGCGGTCGGCGCGGTGCTCGCGGTCGGTCCGATCTTCGTGCGCGACACGCTGGGCGCGGGCGCGGCGGGATGGGGGCTCGTGCAGACGACCGTGGGTCTCGGACTCGCGGTCGGGATGATCGGCGGCGCGCGCGGACGACCGAGCGACCGCGACCGTGTCTTCGTCATCGCGCTCGGCGCGTCGGCCGCGACGCTCTTCGTGCTCGCATCGCTCTCCTCGCTCGGCGCCGCGTCCGTGATCTCGGTCGCGCTCGGGCTCCTGTGCGGCGCGTCGTGGGTGAACGGCTACGTCGTGCTGCAGGAACACGTCGAGGACGAGTACCGCGGCCGGACCTTCGCGGCGCTCACCGTACTCTCGCGCCTCGGGCTGTTCCTGTCCCTGACCCTGTTCCCGATCCTCGCCGGTATCGTGGGCCCCGACCATGGCATCGACCTCCTCGGCTGGCGCGTCGACCTCTCGGGGAACCGCGTCGCGCTCTGGCTCGCGGGCGCGATGGTCCTCGGCGCCAGCACGATCACGTGGCGTGGACTCCTGCGGCACCGCGTCTCGCGGCCGATCCCGCTCCGCCTGGTGCCGCGCATGAAGCGTCCCCGCGGCGACGGCCTGTTCATCGCCTTCGAGGGCGTCGAGGGCGCGGGGAAGGGGACGCAGATCGAGCGCGCCGCGTCGGCGCTGCGCGCGCGCGGCCACGACGTCCTCACGGTCCGGGAACCGGGCGGCACGCCTCTCGGCGAGCGGATCCGTTCGATCCTGCTCGACCGCGAGACCGGCGCGATGCAGGCCCGCGCCGAGGCGATGCTCTTCGCGGCCGCCCGCGCGCAGCTCGTCGCGCAGGTGATCCGCCCCGCGATCGCCGCCGGCAAGGTCGTGCTCTGCGACCGCTACATCGACTCCTCCGTCGCGTACCAGGGGATGGCGCGCGGCCTCGGCGAGGAGGACGTGCTGACGCTGAACGCGTGGGGGACCCAGGGGCTGTTCCCCGATCTCGTCCTCCTGCTGCACCTCGATCCCGCGGCGGGTCTGGAGCGCGCGCGGGCCGACGGCGCGGACCGCATCGAGAAGGAGGACCTCGCGTTCCACGCCAAGGTCGCCGACGCCTACGCGAAGATCGCGGTCGACCACCCCGAGCGCCTCACGATGGTGGACACGACGGGCCTGGACGAGGACGCCGTCGCGGCGCGCGTGCTCGAGGCGATCGAACGGTCGCTGCGCGATCGGAGCGACGACGACGGTGCCTGAGGTCCCGGTCCTCGACGCGGTCCCGGGGCAGGACCGGGCGGTCGGGTACCTCGCGCTCGCCGTGGCGCGTCCGCACCACGCCTACCTCCTCGCCGGTCCCGAGGGCGGCGGCAAGCAGCAGGCCGCCCGCGCGTTCGCCGCGGCGCTCCTGTGTCGCGCCGGCGGCTGCGGCACGTGCCGCGACTGCCGCCTCGCGCTCGACGACCGCCATCCCAACGAGTTCGTCGTGGAACCCGAGGGCCGCGACATCCGCGTGGACACCGTCCGCGAAGAGGTCTGGCACCCGGCGTTCCGCACGGCGCCGGAACCGGGACGCAAGGTGTTCCTGATCCGCGAGGCCGACCGACTGAACCCGGCGGCGGCCGACGTCCTGCTCAAGGTCCTGGAGGAACCGCCCGCCGATGCGGTGTTCCTCCTGCTCTCGGCGCGGCCCGACGAACTGCCGGCCACGATCCTCTCGCGCTGTCACGTCGTGACGTTCCAGTCGCTGCCCGAACGCTTCGTCCTCGACGCGCTCGTCGCCGAGGGCGCGACGCCGGATCGCGCGGCGCTCGCGGCGCGGCTCGCCGGCGGGAACCTCGGCCGCGCGCGCCGGCTCGCGACGAACGACGACGCGCTCGCGTTCCGCGACGTCGCGAGCGAGGCGCTCGACCTCGCCGAGCGGGGCGTCGCCGGTGCGCTCGATGCCGCCGATCGCGTGCACGCGGCCGCCGAGACCTACCGCAAGGGGCTCTCGTCGGAACTCGACGAGGACCTCGCACCGTTCCTCGATGAGCGGGGGCGTCCGCAGGACGCGTACCGCGGTGCGATCCGCCGCATCGAGGAACGCCACCGGCGGCGCGAGCGACGCGCGACGCGCGACTACATGGACTGGGTGCTGCTGGGGATGTCGGCGTCGCTGCGCGATCGCATCCTCGCCGCGGTGGGCGGCGGCGGCGACCTGCTCCTCGATCCGGGGTCGACGCCCGCGCAGCGACCGGTCGCCGCCGCCGCCCGCGCGCTCGCGGCGATCGAGGCCGCGCGGGCGGCGCTCGCGGAGGAGAACAACCTGAACCCGCGGCTCGTGCTGGAGTCCGCGTTCCTCGCGATCGCGCCGCGGGCCGCCTGACCGGCGCGCTCCGGTACACTCCGTCGCGCGCCGGAGTAGCTCAGCCTGGCAGAGCAACCGCCTCGTAAGTGGTAGGTCGCGGGTTCGAATCCCGCCTCCGGCTCCACCCCACGCGCGCTCGGGCCCCCGTTGCTAGACTCCGCTCGTGCTCGCGCAGATCTCGGTCAGCCCGAACGCGTCCCCGACGCTCAACTCCGGCGGATGGGTCTACGGCGCCGCCGTCCTCCTCGCTGCGCTCGGCGTGCTGCTCGCGCTCCTCGTGGTCTTCGGCTACATGCGCTTCGCGTCCCGCTTCGAGACCTCGGAGGACGGTCCGAAGGCGGTCCGCGCGCCGCGACTCTCGCCGACCGGTGCCGCGCCGCGCCGACCCGTGAACGTCGTGAGCGCGCCGGTCGCGGTTCCCGCGCCCGTCGCCGTCGCCGTCGCCGCGGCACCGGCACCCGTCGCGGCCGCATCCGCACCTGCTGCTCCCGCGCCCGCCGCCGCACCTGCTCCCGCCGCACCGGCCGCTCCCGCGGCGGCATCCGCACCCGCCGCCCCCGCGGCACCGGCGGAGCACAAGGAGGTCGAGATGGACAAGGCGACCTTCGACGCGACGCTCGCCGACCTCCTCGCCAAGGGAACCGATCGCCGCGTCGCGGAGGGCCAGGCCCGCCGTGCCGCGATGATCGCCGCGCGGAAGAAGGCCGGCGCGGAGTGACCCGCGAGCCCGAGCTGACCGGGCTCGACTGGTCGATGGGATCGCGCTCCGTCGCGATCGTCGACTGGGACGCCGCGCTCGCCGCCGGTCGGCGCATCGCCGGTCGTGGCCCCGCCACCACCCCCGCGCAGCGCGATGCGCTCCGCGCCGACCTGCGGGAACTCGTCCCCCTCGCGGAGTCCCTCGTCGTCGACCTCACCGGTCTGCAGGTCGAGGGGTTCCGCTCGCGCCCGTGGGTCGTATCGCGCGCCGACTGGATCGCCGCCAACGTCCGTGGGTTCCAGCGGATGCTCGATCCGCTCGCCGTGCGACTCACCGGCGACCGGCCGTGGACCGACCTCCGCCGGAAGGCCGTGGGATGGCAGCTCGGCGGCCTCCTCGGCTACGCCGCGCGCAAGGTGATCGGCCAGTACGACGCGTTCCTTCCCGCCGACGACGACGGACTCCTCTACTTCGTGGGCCCCAACGTGGTCGAGGTCGAGGCGCGGTACTTCCTGCCGCGTCGCGACTTCCGCCTGTGGATCGCGCTCCACGAGGTCACGCACCGCGTGCAGTTCGGCGCGACGCCGTGGCTCCGCGGGCACCTGCGCGACCTGATCGACCGCTACCTCGCCGCGATGGACCTCGATCCCTCGCACCTCGCCTCGCAGATGCGACGCGCGATGGACGACGTGCGCGCGGGTCGCGTGCAGCCCGGCCCGTCCCTCGCCGCGCTGCTCATGAGCGACGAGCAGCAGGAGCTGTTCCAGCGCATGCAGGGGCTGATGTCGCTGCTCGAGGGGCACGCGTCGTACGCGATGAACGAGGCCGGTCGCGGTCGCATCGCCGACCTCGACGGTCTGCGCCGCACCCTCGAGCGCCGACGCACGGTCGGCGGCGTCGAGCGCGCGTTCCAGCGCGCCTCCGGCTTCGCCGCGAAGGTCGCGCAGTACTCGTCGGGGGAGCGGTTCGTGCGCGCGGTCGTGGACCGCGTCGGCATGGAGGGCTTCAACGCGGTGTGGGCCGCACCGGCGAACCTGCCGATGCCCCACGAGATCGCGGAACCCGCCCGCTGGGTCGCGAGGGTCCGCGGGGCCTGATGGCCCGCCCACCCGCGGTCGCGCGCGTCCTCGAGCGCGCGACCGCGACGATGCGCGAGCACCGGATGGTGGAACCGGGCGAGCGGCTGCTCGTCGCGGTCTCCGGCGGACCCGATTCGATCGTCCTCCTCCACACGCTGGTGGAACTGCGCCGCCTGCTGCGGATCGACCTCGCGGTGTTCCACTTCGATCACCGTCTGCGCCGCGGCTCGCGCGACGACGCCGCGTACGTCGCGCGCCAGGCGGCACGACTCGACCTCCCCTTCGCGCTCGAGGTCGCCACGACCGCCCCGCCGCCCGGGTCCTCCGTCGAGGACTGGGCGCACCGCGCGCGCTACGCCGCGTTCGCGCGGGCGCTCGGGGCGACCGGATCCGCGAAGGGCGCCACCGGCCACACGCTCGACGACCAGGCGGAGAGCGTGCTCGTCGCCCTGCTGCGCGGCGGCGGGATCTCGTCGCTCGCCGGCATCGATCCGGTCTCGGGACCGTTCGTGCGACCGCTGATCGGCGTCACGCGCGCCGAGGTCGAGGCGTTCGCGCGCGCGCGGCGCCTCCGACCGCGCACCGATCCGACGAACGCCGACACGCGGCTCCTGCGCAACGCCGTCCGTCGCCGCGTGCTCCCGACCATCGAGCGTGCGACCGGCCGGGACCCGCGCGCCACGCTCGCGCGCTCGGCGGCGCACCTGCGCCGCGACGCCGCGGAACTCGACCGGCAGGCGGACGCCGCGTCCGCCGGGCTGCTCGCGACGGACGCGGGCGGCGTCCGCCTGCCGGTCGACCGACTCCTCGCGCTCCCGGACGCGCTCGCGTCGCGCGTCGTGCTCGCCGCGATCCTCGCGGCCGGCGTCGCGCCGACGAGCGACGACGTCGATGCGGTCCTCGATCTCGCGCGCGGCCGTCCCGGTCGCCGCCGCGATCTCGGCGCGGGCGCGGCGGCGCGGCGCGAGAGCGACTATCTTTCGTTCACGCGTCCGACCGGCGGGCGCCGGGGGGACGGGTCGTGACGCAAGGACGTCCGGAGCCGCACGCGGCGGATTACGAGCGGCAGATCGAGCGCGTCCTCATCTCGGAGGACGCGCTGCAGGCCAAGCTCCGCGAGCTCGGCGACCGCATCACCGCGGACTACACCGGGAAGGACCTCCTCCTCGTCTGCGTGCTCAAGGGCGCGTTCGCGGTGATGGCGGATCTCTCGCGCTACATCCGCCTGCCGCTGGACATCGACTTCATGGCCGTCGCGTCGTACGGCGCGGCGACGAAGTCCTCGGGCGTCGTGCGCATCCTCAAGGACCTCGACAACGACCTGTCGGGCCGCCACGTGCTCCTCGTCGAGGACATCGTGGACTCGGGCCTCACGCTCCAGTACCTGCTCAAGAACCTGCGCGGTCGACGCCCCGCGAGCCTCGAGATCTGCGCCCTCCTGCGCAAGACGGGGATCGAGAGCGTGCCGCTCGAGGTGCGCTACACGGGGTTCGAGATCCCGCCGGAGTTCGTCGTGGGCTACGGCCTGGACTACGCGGAGAAGTTCCGGAACCTCCCCTACATCGCGACGCTCAAGCCGGAGGCGTACGGCGGCTAGGGCCGCAGAGGCCCCTGCTACCATCGACCTATCGGGTCGGCCGCGCCGAGACGCGGCGTCGGCGCCTCCCGGAAGGACGGTCGGTCCTTGGCAACGCCACCTCGGCAACCGCGCAAGAGGGTCCTCAGGGGACCGGCGCTCGTCGCCGTCCTCGTGCTGCTCGGGCTCTGGCTCGCGATGCTCTTCGGCGGCAACACGACCTCCGGTGAGCGGCTGACCTACAGCCAGTTCCTCGCCGACGTCGACGCGGGGAAGGTGGACACCGCCACGTTCCTCGAGGGCGAGCAGTTGATCGCCGGCACCCTGAACGACGGGTCGTCGTTCCGCACCTCCTATCCGCTCGCGGCGCAGGAACAGCTCGCCACGGACCTCGAGACCAAGGGCGTGCAGGTCGACGTCGATCCCCAGAAGGGGTCCGTCGTGATGACGCTGCTCTACCAGTTGCTGCCTGTCGTCCTGATCGTCGGCGCGTTCCTCTGGATGATGAACCAGTCGCAGGCGGGCGGCGGCCGCGTCATGCAGTTCGGCCGCGCCAAGGCCAAGCAGGTTCCCAAGGACCAGCCGAAGACGACGTTCGCCGACGTGGCGGGCGTCGACGAGGCGATCCAGGAACTCATGGAGGTGAAGGAGTACCTCCAGCAGCCGGCCAAGTTCCAGGCGATGGGCGCGAAGATCCCCCGCGGCGTGCTCCTCTTCGGACCGCCGGGGACGGGCAAGACCCTCCTCGCGCGTGCCGTCGCGGGCGAGGCCGGCGTGCCGTTCTTCTCGATCTCCGGTTCCGATTTCGTCGAGATGTTCGTCGGGGTGGGCGCGGCGCGCGTGCGCGACCTCTTCGAGCAGGCGAAGGCGAGCGCGCCCGCGATCATCTTCATCGACGAGATCGACGCCGTGGGGCGTCACCGCGGCGCGGGTCTCGGCGGCGGGCACGACGAGCGCGAGCAGACGCTGAACCAGCTCCTCGTCGAGATGGACGGGTTCGACCAGCGCACCGCGGTGATCCTCATGGCCGCGACGAACCGCCCCGACATCCTCGACCCCGCGCTGCTGCGTCCGGGGCGCTTCGACCGCCAGGTGACGATCGATCGACCGGACCTCGAGGGGCGCAAGGCGATCCTGCGCGTGCACGCGCGGGGCAAGCCCATCGACTCCGCCGTGGACCTCGACGTGATCGCCAAGCGCACGCCCGGGTTCACCGGGGCCGATCTCGCGAACGTGATCAACGAGGCCGCGCTGCTCTCGGCGCGCTGGGGCGATCAGACGGTCACGATGAAGGCGGTCGAGGAGGCCATCGACCGCGTCATGGCGGGGCCCGAGCGCAAGAGCCGCGTCATGAGCGAGCGCGAGAAGAAGATGATCGCGTACCACGAGGGCGGTCACGCGCTCGTGGCGTACGTCCTCCCCAACACCGACCCGGTGCACAAGATCTCCGTGATCCCCCGCGGGCGGGCGCTCGGCTACACGCTCACCCTGCCCGAGCAGGACAAGGTGCTCGCGACCCGCGAGCAGCTGAGCGACGAGCTCGCGATGCTGCTCGGCGGCCGCGTCGCCGAGGAGCTCACCGCGGGCGACATCACGACCGGCGCCGCGAACGACATCGAGCGCGCGACGAAGATCGCCCGCCAGATGGTGACCGAGTACGGCATGTCCGACCTCGTCGGGCCGCTCACGCTCGGCCAGAAGCAGCACGAGGTGTTCCTCGGCCGCGATTTCTCCGCCGAACCCAACTACAGCGATCAGGTCGCCTTCGAGATCGACACCGAGGTGCGCCGCCTGATCGACCAGGCGCACGACGAGGCGCTCGACATCCTCCGCGAGCACCGCGCGAAGCTCGACCAGATCGCCGACGAACTCATGGTCAAGGAGACGATCGACCGCGAGGAGGTCGAGCGGATCCTCGCCGACGTCTCGAAGCGCCCGCAGCGCGACGCCTCGGTGCGCGGCGCGGGGCTCGCCGTCTCGCGCGCGGCCCATCGGACCGAACGGAAGGACCGCGGATCGGGCACGCTGTGACCGACCGCTGGGCGACGTTCGACTGTTACGGCACGCTCATCGACTGGATGGGCGGCATCCGCACCGCGCTCGCGGACGCGTTCCCCGGCGCCGACGCCGATGCGCTGCTGCACCGGTTCCACGAGGTCGAACCGCTCGTGCAGGCCGGTCGCGCGATCCCGTACCGCCAGGTGCTCACGGAGGCGCTCGCGCGCCTGGCCGAGGTCGAGGAGCTCCCGCTCACCGCGCCGACGATCCTGGCCGACTGGCTGCCGTCCTGGACGCCGTTCCCCGAGGTCGCGGACCACCTGACGGCCGTGCGCGATGCGGGCTGGCGCATCGCGATCCTGTCCAACACCGACCCCGACTACCTCGACGCCTCGCTCGCCCGGATCGGTGTGCCGGTCGATCTGCGCATCACCGCCGCGGACGCGGGGTCCTACAAGCCGGCGCGCGGGCACTGGGACCGGTTCTTCGCCGTGACCGGCGCGGCGGCCGAGCGCCACTGCCACGTCGTGGAAGAGGCTGGCCGCGACGTGGCGCCGGCCGCCGCGCTCGGGTTCCCGTGCGTGTGGATCAACCGCCAGGGCGAGGCGAGCGACCTGCCGCGCGCGGCGGAACTGCCCGACCTGCGCGGCCTCGCCGCGGTGCTCGATCGCGTCGTCCCGGGCTAGCATCCCCCTCCCATGGACCTCGCCCGCATCGAGGAAGGCGTCCGGCTCATCCTCGCCGGCGTCGGTGACGACCCCGCCCGCGAGGGGCTCCGCGAGACGCCGCGCCGCGTCGCGGAGATGTTCGAGGAGATCCTCGCCGGCATCGGCCGCGACGCGGCGCCGCTCCTCACCGTGATCCCCGGCGCGGGCTTCGACGAGATGATCATGGTCAAGGACATCCCGCTGGCCTCGCTCTGCGAGCACCACCTCCTGCCGTTCATCGGGAAGGCGCACGTCGCCTACGTCCCGAACCGCGAGGGGCGCATCACCGGCCTCTCGAAGCTCGCGCGCGTCGTCGACACGCTCGCCAAGCGCCTGCAGGTGCAGGAGCGACTCACGACGGAGATCGCCGATGCGCTCGACGCGCAGCTCGCCCCGCGCGGCGTGTTCGTGATGCTCGAGGCGGAACACCTGTGCATGACGATGCGCGGCGTCAAGGCGCCGGGCGCGCTCACCGTGACGTCGGCGGTGCGCGGCCTGGTCCGCACCGACGCGCGCACGCGCCAGGAGGCGCTCAGCCACCTCGGCAAGGCCTGACGGCGGTCGGTTCCCGGCCCGCGGCTACGATGCCCGCCGTGAACGGCCCCCTCCCGTGGCGCTGCGGTCCCACGACGCTCTCCTGCGGCGAGCGCACGCTCGTGATGGGCATCGTCAACGTGACGCCCGACTCCTTCGCCGACGGTGGACGCTTCGCCGGACCGGACGAGGCGATCGCGCACGGCCGACGGCTCGTCGAGGAGGGCGCGGACCTGCTCGACGTGGGCGGGGAGTCCACCCGACCGGGCTCCGAGCCGGTGGATCCCGCCGAGGAGGAACGCCGCGTCGTCCCGGTGATCGCCGGGCTCGCGCATCTCGGCGTGCCCGTCTCGGTCGACACGCGCAAGCCGACCGTCGCGCGCGCCGCGATCGCGGCGGGCGCGACGGTCGTGAACGACGTGAGCGGCGCGCGCGACCCGGGGATGTTCGACGTCGTTCGCGAGACCGGTGCGGGCCTCGTCCTCATGCACATGCGCGGCGAGCCGCGCTCGATGCAGGAGGCGCCCTCCTACGACGACGTCGTGGGCGAGGTGCGGTCGTACCTGCGCGGGCGCGTCGAGGCCGCGATCTTCGCCGGCGTCGAGGCGGAGCGGATCGCGGTGGATCCCGGCATCGGGTTCGGCAAGGACCTCGGTCACAACCTCCTCCTGCTGCGCGACCTCGCGGCGCTCGCCGACATCGGCCGGCCGGTCCTCGTCGGTCCGTCGCGCAAGCGCTTCCTCGGCACGCTGCTCGGGGACCTGCCCGTCGAGGACCGGCTCGAGGGCACGGCCGGCGCGGTCGCCTGGCTCGCGGCCGTCGGCGCCGACGTCGTCCGCGTCCACGACGTGCGCGCCATGGTGCGCGTCGTGCGGGTCGTCGACGCGATCGCGCGGGGCGAGGCGTGAGCGTGCGTCCGCACGTCGCGGCGGGACCGGCGGACGCACCGGCCGTGCTCCTGCTGCACGGGTTCCCCACGTCGTCGCTCCTGTGGCGATCGCTGCAGCCCGCGCTCGTACCGTCGATGCGCTCCTTGGCCCCCGACCTCTTCCGCTCGCCCGGGGCCGACGTGGGATCCGAGACCGACGCGATGGTGGCGCTCCTCGACGACCTCTCCGTGGCGTCGTGCGCGATCGTCGGTCACGGCCACGGTGCCGCCGTCGCCCGACGGCTCGCGACGCGGATCGACGTGCGCGCGCTCGTCCTCATCGACGACGCGGAGGAAGCGGTGCCGTTCCCGACGGACGTGGACGACGTGCCGCGCGCGTTCGCGGACCTGTTCATGGAGGGCCTGGGCCACCCGGAGCGGCTCCCGGTCGAGGTCCTCGAGGCCTACGCCGCGCCGTTCGTGGCCGACCCCCCAGCCGTCGCCGACGTCCCGACGCTCCTCCTCTGGGGGGAGGACGATCCGTACGCGCCGGTCGACGCGGCCGAACGCCTCGCCGACGCGATCCCCGGTTCCACGCTCGCCGTCCTCCCGGGCTGCTCGCACTTCCTGCCCGACGACGCGCCCGACACCGTCGTGCCGCTCGTGGTCGAATGGCTGCGCGGTCGCTACCTCGGGCTCACGCACCGGCACGAGTCGGGACCCGTCGAGGTGTTCCTCGGACGGCGACCGCCCCCGGAGGCGGAACGGATGGACACGTGAGGAGCACGATCACCGTCACGGGCATCGGCGCCTCGGGTCGCCACGGCGCGAACCCGGGGGAGAAGGACGCGCCGCAGGCGTTCGTCGTGGACCTCGCGGTCGAGGTGGAGGTCGGCGCGGATGCGATCGACGCCACGAGCGACTACCGCGAGCTCGTCCGGATCGCGCGCGCCACCGTCGCCGACCGTTCCTTCGATCTCCTCGAGTCCGTCGCGCAGGCCGTCGCGGACGCCGTGGCCGCCGCGCCGGGGGTCCGTCGCGCGACGGCGACGGTGCACAAGCCCGCCGCAGCGCGTTCCAACGACGTCGCGGACGTCGCGGCGACGGCGACCGCCGGCGCGTAGTGCGCTGCTACCTCGGTCTCGGCTCGAACCTCGGCGACCGCGACGCGACGCTCCAGGCCGCCGTCGACGCGCTCGTGGCCGCGGGCGTGCGGGTGGTGCGCTCCTCGTCGGTCTACGAGACGGAACCGGTCGGGCCGCCGCAGCCACGGTTCCGCAACGCGGTGATCGAGGTGGACTGCGACCTCGAGCCCCACGACCTGCTCGACCGGTGCCTCGGCGTCGAGGCCGCGCTCGGCCGCGTCCGCGGCGAACGGTGGGGTCCGCGCACGATCGACGTGGACCTCCTCACGTGCGACGACCTGCGCGTGGACGACGGGCGGCTCACCCTTCCGCATCCGCGGATGGCGGAGCGGGCGTTCGTGCTCGTCCCCCTCGCGGAACTCACGGGCGGGGAACCGGCCCTGCGCGACGGGGTCGTCCTCGCGGGACCGCCGCTCCGCGTGGCCTGATGCCACACTGCCGCCGTGGACGTGGCGGTGGTCGGCGCGGGACGGGTGGGGACGGCGATGGCCGTCCTGCTCGCGCGCGCCGGGCACCGGATCGTGGCCGTCGCGGGGGGGGGCGGGACGGGGGGGGGGGGGGGGGGGGGGGTGGCGGGGGGGGCGGGGGGCGGGGGCGCGGGGGGCGGGGGGGGCGGCGGCGGCGCCCACCCCGGCCCCGCCCGCCCGCCCCCCCCCCCCCCCCGCCCCCGTCCCGCGCCCGCCCGCGACGGCCACGATGCGGTGCCCGGCGCGCGCGAGCGCTGCGACCTCCTCGCGATGAGCCTGTTCGTGAACCCGCTGCAGTTCGGCGACGCGGCCGATCTCGAGGCGTACCCGCGCGACGAGGCGCGCGGGGTCGCGTTCCCCGGCACGGGCGAGCGCCGCGGCCTCCGAGAGGCCGAGGAACA